>JAOZUU010000074.1:2770-9260 GCA_029938515.1 Desulfobacterales bacterium
GGTTTTCCTTGGCCATTGATCATGAATCCTTTCTCAAGTCTTTTCCGGTCTCAAGCCTTTTCTGGTCTCAAGTCCTTTCCGGTCTCCAGTCTTTTCCGAAAAGATGCCAGAGCCAAAAGCGGCCCAGGCGGATTTTCTCCACATTGAGTCGAATCACGCTGCCGGACGGCACGGTTTCAAGGGACACCGGCGAACCGTCCACCGTGATACGGGTTTTGTTGACGGGTGACAGGTAAAAATCGAGGCCGGGCAGCGGCTGCAGTCCTTCATCCACTACCATCCACCGGCCGTCACGACGGGTGCGCTCGGCCGCTGTATTGGGAAGACCGGTCCCCACCGACATCATGCGCGTCTCCCTGATCAGCAGAGTCGGCCCGGGTCCCACCGAAAAGCGGCCCTCCACCGATGTTCGCTCCACCGAATGCAGGTAGCTCAGCCGGATATCCCCCCCGACGGTTGTCTTGACGGCGCCAATCAGCTTTTGTCCCGATCGCGGCAACCGGATGGTTGCCACCTCGATTGAAAACAGCAGCAGGACCACCGTCAGCCCCCCCATGGCCAGCAGGATCAGTCCTATGACCCTGATTCGTTTCACACGCTGCCCTGTGCCGGCTGGGAGACTTTTTCCCGATTTACCCGTGCGCGCTGCCACAGGTAAATCGACCCCATGGCGGCGATGGCAAATCCATTCACCAGATGCAGGTTGATCTCGATGCCGCCGAAGGAAAGATCGCTCGGATTGACCAGAAGAAATGCCAGCCCCAGAAACGCGAACCGTTCGATGAGGTAGGTCTTTGTCTTCCAGTGCCCCTGGATAAAGACCGACCAGCAAAACATCCCCAGGATACACATGGGGACGATGTAGAGCAGTTCCTGCCAGGAGGTGTCGATCATGAGCAGCTTCGTGTTGTAAATGAACATAAAGGGCAGGGTGAATGCGGCCAGATCGAGCCTGAAACTCTTCCAGCCCGTTTTGACGGGATCGGAGTTGGCAATGCCGGCGGCGGCATAGGCACACAGCCCCACCGGGGGGGTATCGTCGGCGACGATGCCGTAGTAAAAAACGAAAAGATGGACGGCCACCACCGGCAGGCCGAGGTTCAGATCCGCGCTGATGGTCAAGATGGCAGGCGCCGTCATGGCCGCCATGATGATATAGGTGGCGGTGGTGGGCAGCCCCATGCCGAGAATGATGGAGGCGAATACAGAAAAAACGAGGGTTAAGAACAGATTGCCTCCGGCGGCTTCGGTGATCAGAACGGCCATTTTGAGCCCCAGTCCCGTCAGCGTCACCACGCCGATGATGATGCCGCAGCAGGCGCAGGCCGCGGCGATGCCGGCCATGTTCCTCGCCCCGGTTTCAAGGGCGTCCAGGATCTCCTGCCGGCTTCGGGTGAAGGCAAAGTTCCGGGGGTTTTCCCGATAGGCCGCATAGGCGGGATCGCCGTCTGCGCCCCCCTGTTGGGCCAATCTCGGAAACGCCCATCGACTGCGGTAATAGTTGTTGCCGATGGCCACCACGGCCCCCATAAGGATGGACCACGAGGCGGCGGTGGTGGGTGTCCACATGGTGATCAGCAAAAGCCAGATCAGGATGATCAGGGGCAGGGTGTAGTGAAAACCCGAAAGAAGCGTTTTGATAAAGGGGGGGGTCTCTTCCTTGGTCAGTCCCCGGATGTTTTCCTTGACCGCCTCCAGGTGAACGATGGAAAAAATAGCTGTATAGGAGAGAATCGCCGGGATAAAGGCCGCTTTAACGATTTCAAAGTAGGGAATACCGATGATTTCGGCCATGATGAAGGCGGCCGCTCCCATGATCGGGGGCATGAGCTGGCCGTTGGTGGAGGCCGCCACTTCCACGGCCCCGGCCACATGGCTTTTAAAACCGACCTTTTTCATCAGGGGGATGGTCATGGCCCCTGTGGTCACCGTATTGGCGATGGAAGAACCGGAAATGGAGCCCATGGCACACGAGGCCACCACGGCGGCTTTGGCCGGTCCGCCGCGAAAACGCCCCATGAGGGCAAAAGAGAGATTGATGAGGTATTCCCCGGCACCGATTTTATCGAGAAAAGCGCCGAAGAGAACAAAAAGAAAGACAAAGGTGGCCGATACCCGCAGGGGCACGCCCCATAGTCCCTCGCCGGTCATGAAAATGTGGTCGATGATTCGTTTGACCCGAAATCCCCGGTGCGCCAGATCGAAAGGAATATAAGGGCCGAAATAGGCGTACAGCAAAAAAATGATGGTGATGATCGGCAGAATCGGGGAGATGCTGCGCCGGGTGGCCTCCAGCACCAGAACGATCAGGATGCCACCAATAATCAGATCGTACGTGGCGGCATCGCCCACGGACGTGACCACGTGGTCGTAATTGAAAAAGAGATACAGAGCCGTGGCCCCGCCGAGAAGCGCCAGAGTGATGTCCCATATGGCGATTTTATTCCGGGGTGATTTTTTTGACAGGGGAAAGCATAGATAACAGAGTACCAGGGCGAAGGCCAGATGGATGGAGAGCTGCTTCGAGCCGGGAAGCTCTCCGTAGAAGCCGGTAAAGAGTTGAAACAGGGACATGCTCACGGCAATGGCAAAAACGATCCAGGCGGCCGTACCCGATAACTTCATGGATCCGATCTCCGATGCCTCGGCCATCTCCTGGCTCATTCCGACGTTCTGCTTTTCCTGATTCGGCAACTGGTTGGGCAAGATGACACCTCCTGTGTACGACTACCTGAAATTCCCCGCCATCGGTGTTATTTTTTACGAGATCATCGAACATGAACGAAGCGAACGGGGCGGCTGTGAAAGCCGCCCCTAGGGGTTCGCGTTAAAATAAATAGACCCACACTCTTGTTTGTCTTTTGGTCCGTCTTCGACGTTGCGCCAAAAGTCACATATAGGCAATATGCTCCCTTTGGCGCGCTTTGAAGACGAATCAAAATCCGGCGCAATCTTTGTGGATTTATTTTATTCCGCGACTCTTACTTGAGAACGCCTTTTTCCTTGAAGTATTTTTCGGCGCCCGGATGCAACGGAATCCCCATGCCGACAAGCCCATTTTCCATGGCGATATCCTGGAATTTGGAGTGGGCTTTTTTCAACTGCTCCAAATCCGAATACATGGCGTTGAGAATTTTATAAACGATGTCCGCTTCCAGGTCGGCCCGGGCGGAAAGCATCGCCATGACTGAAACGGTCGGGATATCGCTGTCATTACCTTTGTACGTACCGCCGGGAACGACCTGCTTGGCGTAAAAAGGATATTTAGAAATCAGCTTGTCCACATTCGGACCTTCGATGGGAACAATATCCGTATCCACGATCAACGAGGTGTCCATGATGACGGCGGCGCCCACGGCCACCGTGAAAAAGGCGGCGTCCAGACGTCCGTCTTTGATGTAATCCGCGGACTGGGAGGCGGTGAGTTGTTCCGCTTTGGCCAGATCACCCGTGCTTAGGCCCCAGGCTTCGATAATTTGCTTGGCATTTTCCGTGGTACCCGATCCCACCGGACCGATAGCCACTTTTTTGCCCTTCAGGTCGGCAACGGATTTGATGTTCGAATCCTTGCGGGCAATGAGCTGGACGTGTTCAGGGAAGAGCGTGCAGACACCCAGCAGGTTTTTAATCGGTTTGTCAAACATTCCCTCTTTCCCAAAATGGGCATAGGAGGCGATGTCGTTCTGCAGGATGGCAAAGTCCGTATCGCCGGCTCCGATGAGCTTGGAGTTGGCCACGGATGCACCGGAGGATTCCGCGGTAACTTTGATGCCGTCGTCCTTCAGATGCTTCCAGGCGATGCGTGAAATAGCTCCCGCCATGGGGAAATAGGCGCCGGTCACCCAGCCGGCCGCGATGGAAACGTAGCGTCTTTTGGCCGCGTCCACGGGGCCGGAAGGAATTGCGAATACGATTGCCAGTGCGAATGCGATACCCCAAATCATCAACTTGTTTTTTCTCGTCATGTTTCCTCCTTCATGTGAATGGTTGGATCCATTGAAAGTTCGTTTCTTTGAAGTTTTCCGTCGCTTGTGTCCCGTCATCACCTCCTTTACGTGCCTGCTTTGCCGGTTCTTGCCCATATATCCCATGGCCTTTGAAATGCGGGCGGCATAGGTAGCAACTGATCGTTATACTGATAATAATTTTTATTTGTTTTAAAAGCAAATACTTTGATGGCCGGCAGTTAGGGACACGGACAAAAAGACAAGTAAGATCGTGGATTTTATTCTTTCCGTGTCCCTTATTAGCTACCCTCCCGAGGAAAAAGGGCTGATTTTATTAAAAGTCAATGCAGATAATTGAAGAAGAAAACAACACCGATCCAAGTCAGATTGTAAAAACATCATCCGCCGGTGGGGGGGGGCTTTATCGTTGCGAAATTTATCTTAGCCCATAAGGTCTTTCAGGGCAATATCGACGAGCGTGTTCAATATGCACGTTATTAAGCGTCCTCTTGTGACTTTATCGTTTCAAGTTCTTCCCAGCGATGGTAGGCGATTTCAATTTCACGTTCGACGCGATCGAGATTCGATTTAACCCCAACGATCTCGTCTTTTCTTTTTTTGTAAAACAAAGGGGCGGACAGGATCGCAAACAGCTCTTTTTGCTCTGATTCGAGGGATTCGATCTTTTGGGGCAGATCCTCTATTTCCCGTTTTTGCATATACCCCAGCTTTCGTGATGGGCGCGCCTTTGGTTTCGGCCGGATTTTTTTGAGGCTATTTTTTTCCGGCAGCCGCTCTACAGCGGGTTGCGGGCGCTGACTCAGCCAATCATCATACCCGCCGGTGTACTCGACCACCTGCCCGTTGCCTTCAAAGACGATGGTGCTGGTGACCACATTGTTTAAAAAGGCCCGGTCGTGGCTGACCAGCAGAAGGGTCCCCTGGTATTCGAGAATGAGCTCCTCCAAAAGCTCCAGGGTTTCGGCATCAAGATCATTGGTCGGCTCGTCCAGCACGATAACGTTGGCCGGTTTTGTGAACAGCTTGGCCAGCATCAAGCGGTTTTTTTCTCCGCCGGAAAGGACACAAGCCGGCGTACGGCATCTTTGGGGCGAGAAAAGAAAATCCTGAAGGTAGCCGATGACGTGGCGTTTTTGGCCGTTAAAGATAATAAAGTCGTTGCCGGCAGCGATGTTTTCCCGCACGGACTTTTGCTCATCAAGCTGCACCCGGAGCTGGTCAAAATAAACGACCTGAAGGTTGGTGCCGTGACGGACACTGCCTGTTTCCGGGCTTGCCGTTTTTAAAAGGATTTTCAGCAGGGTGGTTTTGCCCACACCGTTGGGGCCGATGATGCCCACCTTGTCCCCGCGCATGATGACCGTGGAAAAGTCCCGCACAATCTGGTTTTGTCCATAGGAAAAGCTCACCGACCTGGTTTCGATGACCAGCTTGCCGGTCCGTTCCGCCTCCTGAACCTGCAGCCTGACATTGCCGATTTTGCGGCGGCGGGCCCGGTAGGCGGCACGCATCTTTTGCAGGCTCCTGACGCGTCCTTCGTTTCGCGTTCGGCGGGCTTTTATCCCTTTTCTGATCCACGCTTCTTCCTGGGATAGTTTTTTGTCGAACACCCCGTTTTGAGTTTCTTCGATCTCCAGGGCGGCCTGTCTTCGTTTTAAATAGGAGGCGTAATCGCAGCCATAAGAAACCAGGCGGCCCCGATCCAGCTCCATGATCCTGTTGGCGATCTTCTTGAGAAAAGCGCGGTCATGGGTGATAAACAGCAGGGTTTTTACGTGGCGCAGGATAAATTCTTCCATCCATATGATCGTGTCGATGTCAAAATGGTTGGTGGGTTCATCCAGCAGGAGAAGGTCCGGTTTACCGGCCAGGGCACGCGCAAATAGCGTGCGCCGTTTCATCCCTGCGGAAAGGTCGGCGAACCGGTTTTCAGGGTCCAGCCGGGTTCGTGAGAGAATATTTTCAACGCGGGTTAACAGTTCCCATCCACTGCTTGCGTCCAGTATCTGCTGCAGTTCGTCGCGCCTTTTCGCCACTTGGGGGTTGTCCCCGGTCTCAGTGTATCTGCAGATCCGGCTGTGCTCGGCCAGGGCCCGGCCCGTTTCACCGAGGCCTTCGGCAACCACATCAAAAATTGTGCCGTCGAATCCCGCGGGTACATCCTGTTCCAGCGCAGCCACGCTGATGCCCTGCCGGCGCCAGATATCACCGCTGTCCGGAAGCATTTTACCGCCCAAAAGCTTCAGCAGGGTGGACTTGCCTACACCGTTGCGACCCACCAGGCAAACGCGCTCCCCCTTTTCGATCTGGAAGGTTACGTTTTCCAGAAGCGGGGGCTCAGCAAATCCCCAGCACATATCCCGCATACCGATTAGGGCCACAAGGCCAACCTCTTTGGGCCAAAAGATGCCGTTTGTGGACGGACAATAGTTCGTGTCCATCCACGAATAGTGGATACCACTACGAGGTTTCCAATTCATAAATGAGGATTTTTTTCGTTGGGCAAGGCCGCACAAGGGTTT
>JAOZUU010000550.1 GCA_029938515.1 Desulfobacterales bacterium
ATCCCTGAGAAAACAAAACGCTCTGAGGCCTTGCGCGAGCTTAAAGCGCAACTGTTTGAAAAATTGGGCGAAGCCTATACCGATCGTAAAGAAGAAGTTTACGATATCCTGGGCGAGTTGCAGAAGAAAATCAGTCGGGATCTCATTTTAAAAGAAGGCCGCCGGATCGATGGCCGTCGATTCGACGAAATCCGCCCGATTAGCTGCGAGGCCGGCATCCTTCCCCGTCCCCATGGCAGTGCTCTTTTTACCCGGGGAGAAACCCAGGTTCTCGGCGTGCTGACCCTGGGCTCCGGCCGGGATGAACAGCGAGTGGAAACTCTGGGCGGTGAAGAATTACGTCCCTTTATGCTGCACTACAACTTCCCGCCCTATTCCGTCGGCGAAGTCAAACGCATTGGAGGTCCCAGTCGCCGGGATATCGGTCACGGCGGATTGTCCACCCGAGCCATCGAAAAAATTCTGCCTGATAAGGAAAATTTTGACTATACGATTCGACTGGTATCCGAAGTCTTTGAGTCCAACGGATCTTCCTCCATGGGAACCGTTTGCTCATGTTGTCTGGCCTTAATGGACGGCGGTGTTCCCATCAAGGCCCCGGTGGCCGGCATCGCCATGGGACTTGTCAAGGAAGATGATCAGATCGTGGTCCTTTCCGATATTTTAGGAGATGAGGATCACACGGGAGACATGGACTTTAAAGTGGCCGGCACCCGGGAAGGCATTACCGCCCTGCAAATGGATATCAAAATCCTTGAACTTTCCCGAGACATCATGGAAAAGGCCCTGGCACAGGCTACGGCCGGGCGTTTGCATATTCTCGACAAAATGGCCGAAGCGTTGAGCGAACCCCGTCAGGAAATTTCTCCCTACGCGCCGACCATCAGTACCATCCAGATCCATCCCGACAAGATCCGCGAAGTCATCGGTCCCGGAGGTAAAATGATTCGAGGCATCCAGAGTGAAACCAACACCAGTATTGAGATTGAAGATTCCGGTATGGTTAAAGTCGCCGCCATCTCAAAAAAGGAAGGTGATGCCGCAATTAAAATGATTAAAGACCTTACCCGGGAGCCGGAAGTCGGCGCTGTCTACGAAGGTACGGTTGTCAAAATCATGGATTTCGGGGCCTTTGTCCAGATAATGCCCGGCACGGACGGTCTGGTGCATATATCTCAACTGGCTCACCACCGGGTGACCAAGGTGTCCGACATCGTCAAGGAAGGGGACAAGCTCAAGGTCAAGGTGCTTGAAATCAACCGGGATGGAAAAATCCGGCTGAGCCACAAAGCCGTTCTGGAAGAGGAAAAATAACGTGACCGTCGATAAAACCACCCTTAAAAATGGCATTCGAATTGTCAGCAAAAAAATGCCCCACGCCCGTTCGGTATCCATGGGGGTGTGGGTCGATGTGGGTGCCCGTGACGAATCCGAGCTTGAGAGCGGGCTTTCCCATCTTATCGAACACATGATTTTTAAGGGCACCCGCAAACGGTCCGCTTTTCAGATTGCCAAGGAATTTGATGCCATCGGCGGCCATACCAATGCCTTTACGGCCATGGAAAATACCTGCTACCATGCCAGGGTCATGGATACCCATACGGAAACTATGGTGGATATCCTCTCTGACATTTTCATCAATTCGGTATTCGATCCCGCCGAGGTCGAAAAAGAACGGCCCGTTATCTTACAGGAAATCGGAATGGTGGAAGACAGCCCGGAAGAATACGTCCATGTGCTTTCGGGCTATAATTATTGGGGTGACAATCCCTTGGGTCGATCGATTCTCGGCTCCCCGAAGAACATCATCCAATTTGACGCTCAGATGATAAAAAAATTCTTCCACCGCCTGTATCAACCCGAACGCATCGTGATTTCCGCCGCCGGCAATCTTGACCACAATCGACTGGTGGATCTGGTGCAACCGACATTTGAAACCATCAAACCCGGCAACGGCTTCCCGCAACGGATAACCCCCCAGGGCTGCTCCGTGGTTGACCTCACCCACCGGGATTTAGAGCAGATGCACATCTGTCTGAGTGCAAAGGGATTATCCATCACCGATCCTCGCCGCTACGCCTTCTCCCTTTTAAATACCATCCTGGGCGGCAACATGAGCTCAAGGCTGTTTCAGGAAGTACGGGAAAAAAGGGGCCTGGCCTACTCGGTGTATTCATTCATTTCTTCCCATGGGGATACCGGCATGTTCGGTGCTTATGTAGGTGTGGCACCCAAACGGGCTCAGGAAACAACCCGGCTGGTTTTAGATGAAATTCACAGACTTAGAAAAGAACGGGTAGAATCTTCAGAGCTCAAAGGCGCCATCGAGTACACCAAAGGCGGTCTCATGCTGGCCTCTGAAAGCATCGACAATCAAATGGTCCGAAGCGCCCAAAACGAAATACATTTTGGATGCGAGATTCCATTGCAGGAAATTATCGAAAAAGTCGCGGCGGTCACCCAGGATGATATCCTTGAGCTGGCCAACGATCTTTTCCATCCCCGCCAGATGGCATTGACCCTGCTGGGTCCGGCGCATGGCGATAAAAAAGACTTTGAAGAAATATTGTTTGACCCAACCCGGA
>JAOZUU010000551.1 GCA_029938515.1 Desulfobacterales bacterium
CCTGAAACGACTGATGACTGGTTTTCACCACAAAAGCGCCAACAGTTGCTGATTATAGTCGGTTTGGACATCGCTCCCTTTGAAGAAGCGATCCGAAGTGACATTCGAACCACGGTTGTATTGTCTGTCGTCATGCTTCTTTTGGGATTTGGCGGTTTTGTTTCCTTGTTTTGGATGCACAGTTATCGATCTGCCAGGAAATCTTTGCAGGATACAAGTGCTTTTGCCAACGAGGTCGTCAGTCATCTGCCTGTAGGGTTGATAGCCACCGATCGGTCGGGGCGGATAACCTTTTTCAATGCAGCCGCTGAAAAAATTACCGCTTTGGATAAAACGCTGGTCCAAAATAAAAAGCCGGATACCTTCTTGCCTGAAAAATTGTGCGGTGTTCAAAAAAGCCTTGATCAGAGGGAAAAAATTACCGAACGGGAAATCGAATGCACTTTTGCCGAAAACAGAACTGTACCCGTCAGCGTCAGTGCCACCCGTATCACGAATGACGCAGGGGAGTTTGTTGGTCAGATCCTGATATTAAGGGACTTGAGCGAGATTCGTCGGTTACAGGATGAAGTCCGCCGACAGGAAAAATTGGCCGCCATGGGTGGATTGGCCGCAGGGGTAGCGCACGAAGTCCGAAATCCATTGAGCTCCATTAAGGCACTGGCCACCTTTTTTGCCGGACAGTTTACCGACGGCAGCGAAGCCCAGGAAGCGGCAGGGGTAATGGTGCAGGAGGTGGATCGACTAAATCGGGTGATCACCGAATTATTGGAATTTTCACGGCCCACTGATTTAAAAAGGCAATCCATCGATATCAGAACGCTGCTTTCCCGTTCGATACAGCTAATCCAGCAAGATGCGACCAATAAAACCATCGATATCAAACTGCATACCGAAGATGATATATGTCCAGTATGGGTAGATCCGGATCGATTGGCCCAGTGCCTGCTTAACCTTTATTTGAATGCCATCCAGGCTATGGAGGACGGTGGTACCCTGGCTGTAAAATGCACCACCGGTAAAGCTAAAAATGTTAACATCACCGTAAATGATACCGGTAAAGGAATGACTTCTGAGCAGCTAAATAAAATTTTCGATCCCTACTATACCACCAAAAAAAATGGGACCGGGTTGGGTTTGGCGATTGTCCACAAAATTATCGAGGCCCATCAGGGACACATAGAGGTAAAAAGCACGATCGGTCAAGGGACTTCGTTTACAATGATCTTTCCTTGCCAGCAATTGATGAACTTATAAAAAAGCCATCAACAATTGAAACCGCAAAGGGGTAATGATGATGTCGCCTAAAACGACCAAAATTCTGATAGTGGATGATGATCCTGGCCATCTGATCTCAGTGAAGACCATTATTCGGAGTTGGGACTATATTGTCGAAACCGCCGATGATGGGGATGTTGCTGTTGAAATGGTCAAAACAAAACCGATGGATCTCATTTTAATGGACGTACGCATGACAAGCATGAGCGGCATCGAAGCCCTCAAGCAGATCAAGGTATACAACCCGACTATTCCCGTAATTATCATGACCGCCTATTCATCCGTGGGATCCGCGGTTGAAGCGCTAAAGTCCGGTGCTTACGATTATTTGATAAAACCATTGGACTTCGAGGTCTTGAAATTAACGATCGAGCGGGCGAGTGAGCATGCCGGGCTCAAGGAGGAAAACAGAGTCTTAAAAGAACATCTGCGAGCGGATTATGACATCGCCAACATCATCGGCAGGAGTCAGCCGATGAAGAAATTATTGGATATGATGTCGATGGTCGCACCCTCTGAAGCCACCGTGTTGATCATCGGCGAAAGTGGCACCGGCAAAGAATTGATTGCCCGTTCGCTGCACTTTAACAGTCCCCGCAGGGAAAACCCCCTGGTGGTCGTCAATTGCGCGGCCATAACTGAAACGCTGCTTGAGTCAGAGCTTTTCGGGCATGAAAAAGGGTCCTTCACCGGCGCTGATAAACGCCGCGAAGGCCGTTTCATGCAGGCCGATCATGGCACTATTTTTCTGGATGAGATTGGTGAAACATCTTCCACCATGCAGGCCAAGCTGTTGCGGGCCCTCCAGGAACGGGAGATACAACGTGTGGGCGGTGATGAGACGCTCAAGGTAGATGTACGAATAGTTGCCGCCACTAACCGTGACCTGGAATCAGATGTTGCCAAGGGGCGTTTTCGTGAAGATCTTTTCTATCGCCTCAATGTGATGCCTTTGAATGTACCCCCATTGAGGGAAAGGCGGGAGGATATACCCCTATTGGCACAGCATTTCCTGGAGAAATTCGCTGACAAAAACCGCAAGACAGTTAAAGGATTCGTTCCTCTGGCCATGGATATGCTTGTCAATTACGACTGGCCCGGCAATGTCAGAGAATTGGAAAATGCGAGCGAGAGAGCGGTCATTCTGCTGACCGGTGAACACATTACCGAGAATCAATTGCCGCTGAATATCACCGAAAAATATCCCGATCTTGAATCACAATCAACCGCTGCAACACCAATAATGGATGGCTTGCATTCATTGGAAGACATTGAAAAGGAAGCGATCCTGGCCACACTGAA
>JAOZUU010000552.1 GCA_029938515.1 Desulfobacterales bacterium
TTGATGTTCGCCAGAATGGCGGTTGAAATGGCCGCCATGCCCGACCCGAATCCCAAGGTATGTTCATACCCCTCCATCTCTGCCAGCGCTTTTTCAACCTCGATAATCGAAG
Source organism: Desulfobacterales bacterium (assembly GCA_029938515.1). Classification (GTDB taxonomy): domain Bacteria; phylum Desulfobacterota; class Desulfobacteria; order Desulfobacterales; family QNYZ01; genus QNYZ01. Next base: position 113 of record JAOZUU010000552.1, read on the forward strand.
GGTTGTCCCAGCGTGAATATATCTCTAAATTTGTGTTTTCAAAGGAAAGAAAAAAGGTCGAAAAATTTATCAGATCTTATATCACGGGCTGAAATGAAAGGCTGTGCGCAGACTGGGTTATGAAAGCTTACGCTCGGATTGACATGTTTCCGGCCCCGGATTATGATGGCATATCTATTCAGCAATTCGGGTGATTCCCCATATCAGTGCCGTAAACCGTTTTTTCGGGAGAATGACGTGCCATCCACCACTCGCCGGGTGACAAAAGCCGAGACAATTCTCAGTCTATCGATTATAGTCTTTCTGGTCGCCATCGTGTTGGTTATCCTATCGGTCCAAAACCGGTTTAATCCCGCCGTGGAAAACTTCGCACCGATAAACATTCGAGCCGAAGCGTCTTACGCTAATGATCCCGCCGATGACTTGTTCACACCGTTACCTGACGGCATCGAAACCATGTCTCCCGCGGAAAGTTTCACCCCCGACGCCCTCTCGAATAAGATTAACGGAAAAGCCGAGCTTTACCTGTCGGCGGGATTTGTTCAGTTGCAGGCGCAACGCTTCCGGCCGACCGACGATCCGGAAGCATGGTTTGAGGTTTTTGTTTACGATATGGGTACACCGTCCAACGCTTTTGCCGTCTACAGCACCCAGCGTCGCAAAGACGTCGAAAAGGTGCCCCTGGCCCAGCATGCATATCGAACGGCCAATGCCCTTTTTTTTATAGCCGGTCGGCATTATGTGGAAATAATCGCGGCTACCCGCAGCGAGGCGGTACCGCCCATGCTGATTGCTTTTGCCGAGAAATACCTGGATCATGTTCAGGAAGACGATCAAACCGAAACGGATGCCTCGGATCCGAAAAGGGTATTTCCAACCGAAGACTTGATTGCGGACAGCTTCGCGCTCATTGCCAAGGACGCCTTTGGTTTCAGTCGTCTCGATCAGGTATATACAGCGCAATATCATGGGCCGGACATGGAAATGAGCCTGTTTGTCTCTTTGCGTTCATCCTCAAAAGAGGCGCAAACCCTGGCCGGGGCATATCGGGATTTTCTGATCCAATTCGGCGGCACCGAAGTAGCCGCACCGGGATCATCTCCGGTGGAAGGGCTTTTCACCATCCGGATTATGGATGCACATGAATTGATATTTTCCCGCGGCCCCTACCTGGCCGGGGTGCATATGGCCGACGATATCGACGCCGCCGGGCAATTGGCGGCGAAGATGGATCGAAAACTGGCTGATATGGGGGTTGCACGATGAGTCCCACTGCTTCGAATCCGGATCGGCGGGCGTTCCTGGCCCGGCTGGCCAAAGCCGGTTTACTGGCGACCGCCACGGGAATAGCGGGATTTAAACTTTACGATGGCATCGGCCCGTCACCGTCTTCAGCGGATCAAACCGCGTTGACATTGCCCGAATATGCCATCGACGACCCGTCCAAACCCCAACGGCGAAACAGACTGGCCGTTGTTCACGGAAATGATCGCAAACAAACCGTTAACCAGGGGTTGAAGGCTTTGGGCGGTATCGAAGCGTTTGTCAAAAAAGGTGAGCGCGTGTTGATCAAGGTGAATGCGGCCTTCGCATCGCCACCGGCGTTGTCGGCCACGACCCATCCGGACCTGGTGACGGAACTGGTTCGGCTCTGCCTGGAAGCCGGCGCCGCTGAAGTTCGAGTGGCCGATAACCCCATTAACGATCCCGCCACCTGTTTCGAGCTAACCGGTATCGGCCCGGCGGCCCGGTCGGCCGGTGCACGGGTGATGCTTCCCCGGATAGCGTCCTTTCAACCGGTCTCCGTATCCGACGGCCGGTTGATTAAAAACTGGCCGGTGTTTGTTGAGCCGCTTTCAGGGGTCGACAAGGTCATCGGCGTGGCCCCGGTCAAGGACCATCATCGCAGCGGGGCCTCATTATCCATGAAGAACTGGTACGGATTACTGGGAGGCCGACGCAATATTTTCCATCAGGAAATCCATGACATCATCTACGAGCTGGCCCTGATGATCCGGCCCACCCTGGTGATTTTGGACGGCACCACCACCATGATGACCAACGGCCCCACCGGTGGTTCCCTGGCTGACCTGAAACAGACCGATACGATGATCCTGGGAACCGATCCGGTGGCCGTCGATACCTTTGGCGCCGGCCTTTTAGAAAAGTCGATTGATACGTTGCCGTTTATCGCCAAAGCCGAAGCCGCGGGCCTGGGTACGACAGACTTAGAGCCGATCTTTTTGAATCTTGGCTAATGGATTGATAAACTCGTAAAAAGTAACGCTGATGGCTAAGTAAAAAGGTCCATATACAAGGCGTCGTGTTTTTTCAGGGGCGAGGCAATACATCAGGTATGCCGAGCGTCTGAAAAAACACGACAACGCCGTAGATGGGACTTTTGACGACGCCATCAAGGAGTGCATATTGCGCATCACCACCGCCAGACGAATCAGCCAGAT
>JAOZUU010000553.1 GCA_029938515.1 Desulfobacterales bacterium
TAAAACAACTCCTGCCATTGCCGGACCATGCCAAGATACTGGTTGTTTAGAATCACTACTTTAACCGGCAGACAGTATTGCATGGCCGTGGCCATCTCCTGGATATTCATCTGAATGCTGCCGTCGCCGGCCACGTCGACGACGATTTGATCCGGCTGGGCGATCTGGGCGCCGATGGCCGCCGGCAGACCGAACCCCATGGTCCCCAGGCCGCCGGACGTGATAAAATGATCCGGTTGGTCAAAATGGTAGTATTGGGCGGCCCACATCTGGTTTTGCCCCACCTCGGTGGTGATGATGGCTTTGCCCTCGGTGATCTCATATAATTTTTCAATGACGAATTGGGGCTTGATGGCTTTACCCGATTTGTACGCCAGTGGCCGGGTGTTTTTCCATTCCTCGATCTGGGCCAGCCACGCTTTTCGTGATTGGGCCACTTTGTCCAGTCCGTTTTCATCGACCCGTTTATTCAAGTTTTTCAGTGTGACCCGACAATCACCCACAATGGGAATGGCCACCGGAATGTTCTTCTGAATGGAAGTCGGGTCAATGTCGATATGGACGATTTTCGCGTTCGGAGCAAAGGTGTCGACCTTTCCAGTCACCCGGTCATCAAACCGGACCCCCATGGATATCAACAGATCACAGGCGCCGATGGACATATTGGCCCGGTAAGTGCCGTGCATCCCCAGCATCCCCAGCCATAACGGATCGGTCCCCGGAAAAGCACCCAGCCCCATCAGCGAGGTGGTGACGGGAATCCGGGTTTTTCTTGCAAACTGGGTAAGCTCCCCGGCCCCTTTGGACAAGATCACCCCGCCACCGGCAAAAATCACCGGGCGTTTCGCCTTTTTAATCAATCCGATAATTTTACCCAGCTGCCGCTTATTCGGCTCATAATGGGGTTTATAGGATTTGATTTCAAATTTGCGCGATGTCTGATAAGCGGTTTTGGTGTTCATCACATCCTTGGGCAGGTCCACCAGCACCGGGCCTGGCCGGCCGGTCCGGGCGATGTAAAAAGCCTCCCGGATGATCCGGGCCAGGTCGGATGTCTGTTTGACCAGGTAGTTGTGTTTGGTACAGGGCCGTGAAATACCGACGATATCGACTTCCTGAAAAGCGTCATTTCCGATCAGATGGGTCGGTACCTGACCGGTGAAAATTACCAGCGGGATCGAGTCCATGTAAGCGGTGGCGATACCGGTGACCGTATTGGTCGCCCCGGGTCCGGAGGTAACCAGGCAGACCCCGACTTTGCCACTGGCCCGGGCGTAGCCATCGGCGGCATGGACCGCGCCCTGTTCATGACGAACCAGGTAATGGTTCAAATCCGTATTGATCAGTTCATCGTAAATGTCGATGACCGCTCCACCGGGAAAACCGAAAATGGTATCCACCTTTTCTTCCTGGAGCACCTTCATCAGGATCTGTGCACCGGTCAGTTTCATTTTTAATCCCTCCCTGGATCATGTTGTTTATTGGAACTAATTGATTTACATATAAAAACATACAAAATCAGCCACGGACCTACACAGACAAACACGGACGGGTTTTTCCGCTCGTATCCACCTGTTTTAAAAAAAATAGTCTGTGTAAGTCTGTGTGGGTCCGTGGCTGATCATAGGGTTTCATTGTAACCTTGAGTTACCCTGCTCCTTGGGTTTGTTGTTATTCCCAAAAAAAAACCGTTATCTGCTGGGCAGATAACGGTTTTTTTAAAGTTTGTTATGAAGTCAGGCCGTTATCCGCCCCCTGTCTCGTCGCAGGTAATAATCCCCACGACGAGAATAAGAATAATAAGGCTGATGCTGGCAATAGGTCGAATCATGCGAATCTGTTTTTTATCCTTAAAATATTCGATATTTTTCCGATACTTATTATCCTCTATCCGCACTATTTTTATTTGTCAAGCGAATTTTTAAATTATTTTTCGAAATCGGAAGAATCTGCAACTTTGTTTGCAGTTACCACCGAAATATTCGAACTTAAAATATTTTTATACAAAATTGCCATATCGCCGTAAGCTGTCCAATCAAACAAATATCTTGACAACCATATCATATATACATACACTATATATACACATTCCTGTTTTTTTCGAGGCGGCTGGACCATACAGTAATAAGGAGAGAGAGCAAATGGCGTTAAATATTGCAAACCGGAGAGTTGAAAAGAAGGCGATTCTGGCAAGTAAAATCACAAATGTAAACAAGACAGCAGCGGTTGAGATTGCCCTTGACTACTATCTCGCAAATTATAAACCAACACAGGTGAAAAGTGCCGCGAAGCGGGAGGTTGAAAACCTGTTTGAAGAACTTGCGGACCTGCCGATACTGGATAAACGCGATGCTGATGCTATTTTAGGCTATGACGGGGAAGGTCTTGTATGATTATTGTGGCCGACACCTCTGCTTTTGTGGCAATCTTACAAAAAGAATCGGATAGTGACAATTTCCGCCGCGCTTTTCTTGAAGCTGAAAAAGTTTTAATCAGTGCCGCTACCGTAGTGGAACTGCATATTGTGATTACAGTCAGGTTAGGCGAGCCCGGCATACTGAAACT
>JAOZUU010000075.1 GCA_029938515.1 Desulfobacterales bacterium
CATTTTCATTTTGGTTTATTTTCTTGAGCCATCCTTTTTTACATCCCCCTTTATCCCCCTTCAAAGGGGGATGTTACCAACGATAATGAATTACACCCAATATGGTACAGGAGAACACCCATGGGAAAAGAGTTCCGGCTGCAGCATCTGACCTGGGAAGATATTAAAGCGTGGATTGATTCGGGTAAACGTACGATGATTCTACCCATCGGCAGCACCGAGCAGCATGGCCCGCATTTGCCGGTGGGGACCGACACGATGGTGGCCGTGGCTTTGGCCGAAGCGGCCGCCGAAAAGACTGATGTGTTGGTGGCGCCGCCCCTGTGGTTTGGTTGGAGCCCCCACCATATGGTGCTGCCCGGCACGATCACCATCCGTCCCGAAGTACTTGTGGAGCTTGCCTATGATATGGTGGAATCCCTGTCCGAACATGGGTTCAACAAGTTCATTTTTATCAATGGACACCGAATCGTCAATGTCACCTGGCTGCAGATGGCGGGCGAACGGATCAAGCGTCAATTAAAGGCCAAGGTGGTGATCTTTGATCCGGCCTACATGTCCAAGGATTTTGACAGTGGTCTGGATTGGGGCCCGGTGGGTCACGCCGAGGAGATTGAAGGCTCGCATATGTGGCATTGTTACCCGGATCTGGTCAAGATGGAGCGCGCCAGGGACAATCCCCACACTCCTCAAAACCTGTATCATATCGACCCACGTCATCCGGGTGATACCCTGTGTTACGTGCCCAGCAGCCGGGCGGAAATGGAAAAAATTGCCAAGGTGTCGGGTGGTACAGTAGGCAGTCCATCCAAATCATCTCGCGAGGGTGGCCGTCGGTATCACCAACACCTGGTTCATCGCCTGGTGGACGTCATTGAGAATTTATAGTCTTCCAGATAAAGTTTTTGGACTGCGTTATCGGTCGCCTCTCTTCGACGACGTACAGGGTGTACGACTTACTCAGGGAGGCTCCCTCTGGCCTTGCCAGAAAAATTATCTGAAAGCCTATAGGGTGTCAGGACTGACGGCTACCGGATTCGGATGTCTCGAATCGTTTGAGAAAATGAGTGTCGAAATCGCCCCGGATAAAATCGGGGTCGGCCAGGACACGCCTGTGAAATGGGACCGTCACGTCGATCCCTTCTATCTGGCAGGCCATAAGGGCGCGGCCCATCCGCCGGATAACGGCGGGTCGATCTTCGTCCCAGACCGACAGCTTGCAGATCAGGGAATCGTAAAAAGGCGGGACCATGCAGCCCGGATAGAGCATGGTATCGACCCGTACTCCCGGGCCATGGGGAAGAAGTAAACGATTCACCTCGCCCGGCGACGGCATAAAATCGTTTTCCGGATCGGCGGCATTGATCCGGCATTCCATGGACCAGCCCTGGATTTTAATATCCGTTTGTTTGAAGGGAAGGGGTTGGCCGTCGGCAATTCGAATCTGTTGACGGATCAGATCAATACCGGTCACCCATTCGGTTACGGGATGCTCTACCTGGATTCGTGCGTTGACCTCCATGAAGTAGAAGTTTTTCTGCGCATCTACTAGAAATTCGATCGTTCCGGCGTTTTGGTAGCCGACGGCCTGGGCCACCTCAATGGCCGCCCGCCCCATGTCCCGGCGAAGATCATCATCGACAAACGGCGAGGGCGCCTCCTCGATCAGTTTCTGATATCGTTTCTGGATACTGCATTCGCGTTCGCCCAAATGGATGCAGTGGCCCTGACGATCGGCTAAAATTTGTATCTCGATGTGCCGGGGGCGTTCGATGTATTTTTCCAGGTAGAGATCAGGATTACCAAATGCCGCCCGCGCTTCACCGCCGGCCACCTCGAAAGCCTCTATCAGGGCTTGCTGATTATATGCGACGCGCATGCCGCGGCCGCCGCCGCCGCCGGACGCCTTGATAATCACCGGATAGCCGATTTTCTGGGCGGCCTGGCAGGCCGATTCGACATCGACAAGTGCTGCCGTGCTGCCCGGGATAATGGGCACATCGGTACCGGCAACGATCCCGCGTATGCGGGCCTTGTCACCGGCCCGGGCAAGGCAATCAGACGATGGTCCGATAAAAGCAATCCCTTCGGCTTCACATGCCTGGGCAAACGTGGCGTTTTCCGATAAAAACCCGTAACCGGGATGAATGGCGTCCACGCCATTTTTCCGGGCGGCCGCCATGATCCGGTCAAGGTTCAGATAGCTTTTCCGGCTAAGCGCGGGGCCGATATGAATGGCTTCGTCGGCAAACCGCGTGTGCAACGCATCCTGATCCGCATCGGAGTAGACCGCCAGGCTGGCAATCCCCATTTCCCGGCAGGCCTGGATGATCCGCAGGGCAATTTCGCCCCGGTTGGCGATAAGAATTTTAGTAAACATCTGAAAGCCTATACCTCAATCTCGATAAGCGCCTGGTTTTTCATTACCGCTTCTTCGTTTTCCACCAGAATGCTTTTGACAAGGCCGCTTTTTTCCGTTCTCAACTCGGTAAAAATCTTCATGGATTCAATGATACAGACCACACTCGACGCCTCAATGTGCTGACCTTCTTTAACCAAAGGCGCTTCGTCCGGGTTGGAAGCGTGGTAAAAGGTGCCCATCAGTGGTGATGTAATGGTATAGATCGATTTGCCCACCGGTTACCTCCTCGACTTGATTTCAGGAAAATTGATGGCGTCGTAAAAAGTCCCATCTACGGCGTTGTCGTGTATATGAACCTTTTTACTTAGCCATCGGCGTTACTTTTTATGAGTTCATCAAAATTTGGAATTTTATTAAATATATACTTGACATATATTGTATGGATATGTCAAGTATATAAATTATGAGACCGGCCCTATCCATCACTGAACCGAAGCAATCCCTGGGTGCGGTTGCTTACCGGGAGATTTATCGCCGCATTATGACCCTGGATTTTGAACCCGGCCAACGTCTGGAGGAAAAGCGACTGATGGCCCAGCTCGGCATCGGTCGGACACCGATTCGGGAAGCCCTGATGCACCTGTCCGACGATTTCATGGTCGAATCTCATCCCAAGGCGGCCGTAATCGTTCGACCCATCACGATTCAAAACACCCGGGCCACATTCGCGGCCCTGAAAGTATTGGAAGCGGGTGTGGTGGAACTCGCCATGCGGCAGGAAATATCCGCCATGTTGCCCGAACTGGAAGCAGCCAATCATGCCGTCAAAGCCGCCATTGCCCGGATGGATATTATCGAGCTGGTGGAAGCCAACAGCCGGTTTCACCATGCCTTTGCACGGTGCTCCTTAAATGAATATATAGTCAACTGTCTGCATAAGGTCCGGTGTGAAACCAACCGGCTGGCCTACCTTTCCTACGGAAACGAGATCGACCCGGACCGTTCGCTGCAGACACATTATCGGTCGGTCATACGCGAGCATGACACCATTATCGAAACTTTGAAAAAAAGGGATGAAAATCGCTTGAAGAAAACAATTCTTCAACATGTTAATACTTTTCAGCAACGGATCATTCGTTATATGGCATCTTGATAGGCCGTGGGTGTCTATCTGGGTCTGGAAGGAACCACAAACAAACCACCAGTAGAAGGAGGAAGTCATGAAAAAAACATTGTTGATCGTTATTGCCCTTATCTTTGCCCTGGCCCCGCTGTCAACGGCCATGGCCAAAACCAAATGGGACCTTCATTTAAACTATCCGGCGGGCAACTTTCACTCCAAGGGTGCCCAACAGTTCGCCGATAAAGTGAAAGAAGCCACCAATGGTGAACTGGAAATCGTACTTCATCCCGGTTCGGCGCTCGGATTCAAAGGGCCGGAACTGTTGCGCGCGGTCGCTGAAGGCCAATTGGCCATCGCTGAAGTGCCCACCGGCATGGTAGAGGGCGATGCTCCGGCACTGGCTTTAACGGCTCAGCCCTTTATCTCCACCAGCGCTTTTGAGCAGCGCCTGCTCTATCAGCTGGCCAAACCTACTTATGCCAAGATCCTGAAAAAATTTAATCAGTTCACGCTCTACACGTCGGTGTGGCCTTTTTCCGGTATTTACACCCAGCGTCCCATTAAAACGGAGGCCGACTTGAAAGGGCTGAAAATGCGCGTGTACGATGGGACCGGCCTGGCCTTTGGGGGTGCCACCGGGATTGCGGCTCGCAAGATGCCGTTCAGCGAAGTCTATCCCGCCATGAAAGCCGGGTTGCTGGACTCCATGTACACTTCCTCGGTATCCGGCGTGGACGCCAAGGCTTGGGAAGTACTCAAATACTTTACGCCGATTAACATCGTGGGCCCGGTGAACATGATCAATGTTAACCAGGCGGCCTGGGATAAGCTGCCCAAGGAGATCCAGGAGAAAGTCCTGGGAATCGCCACCGGAATGGAAGACGCGATGTGGAACCTGGCCGGTGATATGGACCGCAAGAGTCGCAAAACGCTAACGGAAAATGGGATGACCATCGATCCCGTCAGTAACGAATTTCGTCAAGAACTTAACGCCATTGGTGACAAGCTGCGGGGCGAGTGGGGCAAAAAAGCCGGTGCCGATGCCCAGGGAATCCTGGACGAGTATTACCGGATCACGGGTCGATAATCACATCTATCGGCATCATACCGAAAAACTCGAGTGTTGGATTTAAATGGTCCTTTTGCCCCCCGATCCCCCTTTTTACAAGGGGATTGGGGGGTATCAATATATGCAACAATGAACTCGTAAAAAGTCTTTCATATAATTTCGTACCGCTACATAATGTGTCTAATTGTAAGAATACACCCGCATATTGGATTTAGGTTCAAGCGGACTGTCTGTTTACGAAATTATCAATAATGAAAACCTTTATCAACTTAGCCGAAAAATTCAGCGACTGGACGGCCCGCATTTCCGCCGTGATCCTGGGATTGATGACCCTGTTGATCCTGACGGAAATCTTTTTATGGAATACCATCCAAAAGACCACTCTGATCTCTGACGAATACAGCGCCTACGGGCTGGCCGCCATCATTTTTCTCGGTGCCGGTTATTGTCTGAAGGAAAAAGGTCATATCCGGATCACTCTCATTCTGGGATTTTTACCGGAAAAACTGGCCCGGATCATTACCTTTATTGCCACCGGCATCACCACTGCGTTCATGGGTTACCTCTGGTGGTATCTGTTTAAAATGGTCAGTGCGACTTACCGATATCATTCCACATCGGGTACGTTGACCCACACTCCGTTGTGGATACCCCAAACCCTGATGCTCATCGGTGCGGCCGGATTTTTAATCCAACTGGCCGCCATCACCATTAAAACCTATCAGGCCATCAGTACCGGGGAGGAAGTCGTCTGATGGATGCCAACATGGCCACCATGTCCCTATTGGTTTTCGGTATGCTGTTTTTAACCCTGGGCTCGGGTATTTGGGTCGGTTTTTCCCTGTTTATCGTCGGCTTTATCGGCATGGTATTATTTAGTGCCCTACCCGCCGGAAACAATATGGCCTCTTCGTTATGGGCCACCGTGGAAAAATGGGAGTATGTGGCGCTCCCTCTTTTTATTTTGATGGGTGAAATCCTGTTTCGCTCGGGGATTTCCGAAAGACTTTTCAAGGCGCTGGTCCCCTGGCTCTACCGATTGCCGGGGGGATTGCTGCTCATGAATATCGTATCCTGCACCCTCTTTGCCGCAGTGTCCGGTTCCAGTGCCGCCACGACTGCCACTGTGGGACGGATCACCCTGGCCGAATTTGACAAGCTCGGCTATGATAAAAAGATCGCCATGGGATCCCTGGCCGGCGCCGGAACGCTTGGGTTTTTAATCCCCCCATCTTTGATCATGATCGTTTACGCCATCCTGGCCGAGGTATCCATCGGCAAGATGTTCATGGCCGGGATTTTGCCCGGATTGCTTCTTGCCGGGATCTATTCAAGTTATATCATTTACCGGGGGATCAGAAATCCCGAAATCGCACCGAAAACCCAGGATCATTACACTTGGGGGGAACGTTTCATCGCGCTTAAAGACTTAGCGCCGACCTTCCTCCTGATCCTGATGGTGCTGGGAAGTATTTACGCCGGATTCGCCACACCCACCGAAGCGGCGGCCCTGGGCGTACTGGGCGCCACTGTATTCGCGTTTCTCAACCGGCGCATGAACATCAAAATTTTGATGGAGTGTCTGGTCGGTGCCGTCAAAACCAACGCCATGATCATGATGATCGTGGTGGGGGCGGGGTTCCTTTCCCGGGTGATGGGTTTTTTAGGCATCCCGGCGGCCATCACCCAGGCCATCACCGAAATGAATCTTTCGCCTTATGCTTTGATGTTGTTGCTGGGCGGCTTTTACATCGTGCTGGGTTGCCTGCTGGACGGATTTTCAATTGTCGTCATGACCCTGCCGATTGCCTTGCCCATGGTCACGGCCGCCGGGTTTGACCCCATCTGGTTCGGAATTTACCTTATTTTAATGGTGGAGGTCAGCCAGATCACACCACCGGTGGGATTCAATCTGTTTGTTATCCAGGGGCTGACCGGTGAGCCGATTATCCGAATTGCCCGCTATGCCTTACCGTTTTTCTTCCTGATGCTTTTTACAACGGCGATCATCACCATTTTTCCGGAAATTGCACTGTTTTTACCCGAATTAATGATCGGAAAATAGACTAAGGAAGTACACATGCAACGAATCGATTTGAATTGTGACATGGGGGAAAGTTTCGGTGCTTACACGATCGGGATGGACCCGGTGGTGATGAAATTTATCACTTCGGCGAACATCGCCTGTGGCTGGCATGCCGGTGATCCGCTGGTGATGGGACGGACCGTTCAAATGGCCGCCGAAAACGGGGTCGGCATCGGTGCCCATCCCGGCTATCCGGACCTGATCGGTTTCGGTCGGCGCAATATGGATTGTACGGCCGATGAGGTTCGTCATTATGTCGTATATCAGATCGGTGCCTTGCAGGCCTTTTGCCGTGTACAAGGTGTAAACTTAAGGCATGTCAAGCCCCATGGGGCGCTCTATCTCACTGCCGTGGACAACGAGATGGTTGCCCGGGCCGTAGCCGAAGCCATTGTCAGTGTCGATCCGGACCTGATGTACGTGGCCCTGGCCGGCGCCAAGGGGGAGTTGATGACCCGGATCGGTCGCGAGGTGGGTCTGAAGGTGGTTTACGAGGCCTTTCCCGATCGAGCCTACACACCGGAGGGAAATCTCGTTTCCCGCCGTCTGCCCGGGGCTGTCATCCAGGATCCCGCCGAAGTTTCGGAGCGCGCGTTACGCATGGCCAAAGAGAATAAAATAATTGCCGTGGATGGTACGCCGATATCCATCGAGGCCCAGACGCTTTGCGTTCATGGAGACACACCCACGGCGGTGAAACTGGTTGAGAGTATTCGTCACGCCCTGGAAGGCGATGGCGTGACCGTGGCGCCGATGGGGTCGGACGGCCCTGATACCAAGCCAACAACCTGGGTGTAATTCATCATCGTTGGCAACATCCCCCTTTATCCCCCTTCAAAGGGGGACTTTGATTCCCCCTTTGAAGAGGGATATAGGGGGATGCAAAAAAGGATGGCTCAAGAAAATAAACCAAAATGAAAATGACTGTCATTTATCATCATACGGGGGTGTAACCAACCATCGTGATTTACACCCCAACAACCTTCGGCTAAAGCCGAAGACTTTTCTTCCATTCCCCGAGGGGGACAATAAAGGAAGTTATGACCAACGGCCTGCTTGATACCCCCCGTTACCGCATCGCCGGCGACCGGGGCCTTTTGGTTGAATACGGCGACCGTATCGATTTGGCCATCAACCGTAAAGTCCGATCCATGGCCGTCCTGCTGGATCAATCTCCGCCAAACGGGATTATCGAAGTCATTCCCACCTACCGTTCTTTGCTTATTGTCTACGATCCTGCGGAAACAGAACCGGAAACCATTCAGACCGGTCTTGAAATCCTGGAAGGACGCCTGGCCGATATCGAGATCCCGCCCCCTAAAACAGTGGAAATTCCAGTTTGCTACGACGGTGAATTCGGCCCGGACATCGGCTTTGTGGCCAAATCTCACGATTTGACCGAAGATGCGGTGATCGGCATCCATTCAGCTACCGAATATCCTATCTACATGATCGGTTTTACACCCGGTTTTCCTTTCCTGGGCGGGCTGTCCGAAAAACTGCATACCCCGCGACTGGAAAGCCCCCGGACCCATGTTCCCGCCGGATCGGTGGGCATCGCCAACAACCAGACCGGTATTTACCCGGTGGCCAGCCCCGGCGGGTGGCAACTGATCGGCCAAACCCCGTTAAACCTGTTTAATCCCATGCGCAAAAATCCGTTTTTGTACAATACGGGTGACCGAATCCGGTTTGTCCCCATTTCAGCCGAGACGTATCGCCAAATGTCGGAAGCGGAGGGCCATCGATGAAGGCCTTCAAGGTACTCACACCGGGGGCGTTTACGACCGTACAGGATTTGGGCCGCTTCGGTTACCAGCGGATGGGGATACCGGTTTCCGGTGCCCTGGACCGGTTCGCCTGCCAGGTAGCCAACCTGCTGGTCGGCAATCCTCCCGATGCGGCGGTTCTCGAAATCACAGTGATGGGGCCGCGGCTCGAATTTTTAAGTGACACTCATATTGCCCTGGCCGGTGCACAGATGGGCATGACCCTGAACGATGAAGCGGTTTCCGGCTGGCAATCGATACGTGTCAGTCCGGATGATGTGCTGGATATCCATCAGGTGACATCCGGGTGTCGGGCGTATCTGGCCATAAGTGGCGGTATCGATGTACCCCGGGTCATGGAAAGCAGCTCGACCTATGTCGGCGGCCGTATGGGAGGATTCAACGGGCGGCCCCTTAAGATCGACGACGTTTTAGAGCGTGGCAAAAGCACTGGATTGGGCACCCTGCGATGCTTGCCCCGGGAATGGGTCCCCGCTTATCCGGAAAATATCGTTCTTCGGGCGATTCCCGGGCCCCAGGATGATTTTTTTCGGGAAGGGCTGGATACCCTTTTTTCTTCCGATTACCTGGTGACCGCCAAGGCTGATCGAATGGGCTATCGACTCCAGGGACCGGATATCAATCCCCTGAATCACATGCCGCCGAGCATTATCTCTGAGCCGAGCATGCCGGGCGGAATTCAAGTCCCGGCGGATTGCCAACCGATCGTATTGCTCGTCGAACAAACCGTGGGTGGCTACACGAAAAT
>JAOZUU010000076.1:0-3940 GCA_029938515.1 Desulfobacterales bacterium
ATCAACATCAGGGTGATCCAGGCATCAAGCGGCCTGGCCGTATGATCAAAGGCGATGCCCATATTGTTAATTGCGGCACCGAACAAACCGATATCCGGCCGGGTAAAGATGATCCAAATCGTTCCAATCGTATTCCAGGGAATGAGCAGCGGCAGGGAGATGGTGACCAGGCAGGCGGAGACACCCCAGCCACGCTTGGGCATTGCCAACGCGAGGAGTATGCCAAGCGGCATTTCGATTAACAATGCCAGCCCGGAAAACAGGAATTGCCGCCATAAAGCATCGTGCAGGCGCTTGTTGGCTAACATCTCCTCAAACCATTCGATGCCAACGAAAACGCTCTGGCCGGGTCCAAAGATGTCTTGGATCGAGTAATTAACCACGGTCATCAAAGGAATGATGGCACTAAAGGCAACGATGACAAAAACCGGTAGAACCAGAAACCAGGCCCTGTTGTCTTCCCATTTTTCCACGGTAATTCTCCTGCTATCTTACTAAGCGCCCATCGGCAAATAGTTTGGTCCGCCGGGTTGGAAATCGAAGCCAGGCCTCATTTTCCGGTATGGCTTGGTCCTCGGGCAGTCGGGCGCGCAAAGTGTTGCCGGCCAGGCGTACGGTAATAATTTTGAAACTGCCCTGGTCTTCCACTTCTTTTATCTTTACCAGTAGACCCCCTTTAACGGCATTCGTGTGTACTTCGAGGTAGACTGGGCGAATGCCAATCTCCATTTTTCCCTGGGCCTTTTGTCCCAATGCCGCCGTATCGTCATCCAGTACGATCCCGGCCCCATCCACCCGTGCGGTATTGCCATCCAGTGTGCACGGCAGAAAATTCATCCCGGGACTGCCGATAAAATAGCCGACAAATTTATGTTCGGGGTTTTCAAAAAGCGCCTGGGGTGTTCCCGTCTGAACGAGTTCACCTTCGTACATCACCATGACCTGATCGGCAAATGTCAAGGCTTCCACCTGATCATGGGTCACGTAAATCAATGTCAATTTTAATCGATCTTGGATTTCCTTGAGTTTTTGCCGAAGCTGCCACTTCAGGTGCGGATCGATCACCGTCAATGGTTCGTCGAACAAAATGGCGGCCACGTCGCTTCTGACCAATCCCCTTCCCAATGATATTTTTTGCTTGGCATCAGCCGTCAGTCCGGCGGCTCTTTTATTAAGAAAAGGCGTCAGGTCAAGAATGTCGGCCACTTCCAGGACGTGTGTTTTAACATCGCTTTCACCCATCCCGCGGTTGCGCAAGGGAAACGCCAGGTTATTGTAAACCGACATCGTGTCGTACAGAACGGGAAACTGAAATACCTGGGCAATATTGCGTTTTTCCGGCGATAGGTCGGTGACATCCGATCCGTCAAAAAGTACCCGACCCTGACTGGGCGCTAACAAACCGGAAATGACATTCAGCAAGGTGGTTTTACCGCATCCGGAAGGACCGAGGAGGGCATAAGCGCCGCCATCTTCCCATACGGTATGAATCCGTTTTAGCGCATAATCCGATTCATCCTTCGGCTTGGCCAAATAACTATGTGCGATATCTTGTAAGTCGATTTGCGCCATGCCGATCTCCTAATTCAGCCGTTTTTCAATGATACCCAAGGAAGGTGATCCAACTAGTGCCCCGGCTTCATTATAAATGAAAAATCTGCCTGGTTTGACATAAATCGATATGTCATCCCCTATTTTTTTGGATAAGATGCCGGCTTCCTGTACCACCAGTTTAGAATCATTATAGCTGAGATGGATAAACGTTTCCGATCCGTTAATCTCGGTCAACTCCACTTTTGCGTGGATTTCAATATCCGCATCATTTTTTCGGGATAAAGACAGGTGATTGGAGCGCATGCCGAAAATGAAATTACCGGCCGGTAATGCGTGTAAATAACCGTTTAACGGGATTTCCAGATTCGGCCCCAAATGGATACGGTGGTCACTAACGGTTCCATTTAAGAAATTAATGGGTGGATCACTGAATACTTCGGCGACCTTGAGGGTGTCGGGGTTATGATAAACGTCGGATATGGGTCCGGTTTGAATGATACGACCTTCATCTATCACAACGATATCGCCACCCAGCATCAGCGCCTCGGTCGGCTCGGTCGTGGTATATACGACAATGGCTTCCCGTTTTTTGAAAATATCCCGGAGTTCCTCCCGTAACTCTTCCCGCAGCTTGTAATCCAAATTAACCAGCGGCTCATCCATCAAAAGGAGATCCGCATCCTTGGCGATTGCCCGGGCGATCGCAATCCGCTGTTGCTGGCCCCCGGAAAGCTCGGCGGGTATCCGATCGAGCATACTTTCCAGGTGGAGCATTCGCGCCGTTTCATGCACCCGCCGGTCAATCTCTTTTTTCTTGTAACCGGCCAGTTTTAGGGGTGAGGCAATGTTTTTATATACATTCAAGGAAGGATAGTTGATGAACTGCTGGTAGACCATTGCGACATTGCGTTTACGTACCGACTTGCCGGTCACGTCCTCGCCGTTTGCGAGGACCCGGCCCCGGCTGGGGCGGTCCAGACCCGCCATGATTCGTAACAAAGTCGTTTTACCCGCCAGCGTTCGTCCCAGGATAACGTTGCGTGATCCTGGCTTCAGGTGCAAATTGATGTCTTTTAGATAAATTTCTTGACCAACAACTTTATCGACATCCTTTAAAGTCAGACCCATTCGATGGCCTTTCTTTCCGCATGCGGTGATCCCGTTGATCGGAAGGTGGGCGAAAGATTCCGTAACAAAGGCATCCACTTTTAGATCTAAATTATAATAGCAATATTAAAATATTTTCGCAAGTGAAAATTAGCGCTCCTCATTGCAAGAACCTCTCGTTCAATTGACATGAAGTGTCGCCGCATTCTGCTGCAACCTTTACTGCATAATTAATGCCACAGTATATGAAGCAGGTGGGCAACCACTACTTTGTTTATAACTATCTATATTTTCATATAAATTTTTCGATATAATCGGGTGAAAAATATAGGTGGATCGATGTTGTAGCGGTTGATAGGAAAAACGATATCAATCGTTGACAACCGGTAACGTTAGGTAACGTTTGAGTAGCGTCCCCCCTTTTTACTGCCAACTTGAAACCTTTGAATAAAAATTGATAATTTTTGATGGCTCTCTTAGAGTGTATGGATTTTTCCACCGGCGTTTTTCATCATCTTAACCAACGGCGCCGGCGGTATCCGGTCGGTAAACAATGCATCGATTTCAACAATATTGCCCAACCGCACCATCGCCTTGCGGCCGAATTTGGTATGATCCGCCACCAGATAAACCTTGCGGGAGTTATCGATGATGGTTCTGGCGGCCCGTACTTCACCGTAATCGAAATCCATCAGCGATCCGTCCGAATCGATTCCACTGATGCCGATGATGCCGTAATCGACTTTGAATTGCCGGATAAAATCGACCGTGGCTGCGCCGGTAACCGCAAAGTCGCGATTGCGAATCTTCCCGCCGGAGACCATGATCTCGAAATTTTCATTTTTACTTAGAATAGCGGCCACATTGAGGTTATTGGTAATGACCCGTAATTGTTGATGCTCGCAGAGCGCCTTGGCCACTTCTTCGGTGGTGGTACCGATATTTATGAAAAGGGAGGCTCTCTCGGAGATATGTTCAGCCGCCATGCTTCCAATCCGCTGTTTTTCCTTTAAACAAATAATCCGGCG
Organism: Desulfobacterales bacterium; assembly: GCA_029938515.1. GTDB lineage: Bacteria > Desulfobacterota > Desulfobacteria > Desulfobacterales > QNYZ01 > QNYZ01. Next base: position 3,690 of record JAOZUU010000076.1, read on the forward strand.
ATCGAAATAGGCGACGTTCTCAGTGCTGGAAGACGGACCGGCACCCCCGTGGTAGCGCTGCAGCCAGCCATCCCGGCACAGCGTGTTGATATCGCGCCGGATGGTTTGAGGGGTTACGGAAAAATGACCCGCCAGGAATTCATTGGTCACATATCCCTTGTCACGAGCGAGCTGCAATATTTTTTCCCGGCGTTGCCTGACCGGGGCCTGTCGGCCATTTAAAACAACCAGGGAGGACGGATCTGCCTCGG
>JAOZUU010000076.1:4040-9169 GCA_029938515.1 Desulfobacterales bacterium
TTGAAACGACTGGCTCCCCACTGTATCGATGCCTGCGGCGGGTTGTTCGTGGCCGTCCAGGGCGATGACGAAAATTATATCGCCGATTTCCCCCTTTTGTGTGCCCAAAGCGGAATAGCCGCCCACCCGGTTGACCTGAATGAGGCCCGGAATTTAGAGCCGGCCTTGTCGGACAAGCTCATTGCGGCTTATGCCGTGGATGATGCTGCTGTCGATCCTTTTCGGCTGACCCTGGATAATATCGCCCAGGCCATGGATACGGGTGCCGGTTTGTTTCGTTTTACCCGTGTGGCCGGCTTCACCATCGGACAGTCAAAAATTGCTGCAACGCAATTAATCAACACCCAAACCGATGAAGAATTCCAAATCCAGGCGAACGTCGTTGTTAATGCCGCTGGTGCCTGGGCCGCGCAAGTGGCGGTTCTGGCCGATATTCCGATCCATATAATTTACTCCAAGGGAAGTTTGCTGGTTACCCAAAACCGATTGGCTCATAGGGTTGTCAACCGACTGCGCCTGGCCACGGATGCCGATATCCTGGTACCCGGCGGAACAGTTTCGATCCTCGGAACGACATCGGTTCGAACCCCCACGCCCGATGCCATTTATCCCGAAATTGAGGAGATCGACCGGATAATCGAGGAAGGTGTCATGATGATACCGGCCCTTGAAACCACCCGTTATATCCGGGCATATTGTGGCGTGCGTCCGCTGGTGGGTAGTGAAAACGGTGATGATGACCGAAAAGTCAGCCGTGGATACGCCCTGATCGATCATACCCGCGACAAAGTCGAAAATTTCATCACCATTACCGGCGGCAAACTGACCACTTATCGATTCATGGCCGAAAAGACGGCCGATCTGGTCTGCCAACAGTTAGGTATCGGTCAACCGTGTCAAACCCGTACGGAGCCCCTCCCGGCATCGGCAAGCGCCCAATGGACTGATCCGGGGCTGGCCCCGCGACAATGGATGAAACAAAACGATCCCGATGATCTGCTGCTATGCGAATGCGAGATGGTCTCGCAAAACTCGGTGGACCAAATCATTACCGGCATGGGGAAATTAAACATTCCCCTGACCCTGGAAGCCATCGGCCTGCGCAGCCGGGTCGGCAAGGGGCCCTGTCAGGGAACGTTCTGCAGTCAACGGGTGGCCGCTTATCTTTACGATCGGGGCATGTTCAACGATGATCAGGGTCTGGCCAACCTGCGTCATTTTTTGAGTGAGCGGTGGCGGGGCCAGCACCCGTTGTTGTGGGATGTCTCGCTGATTCAGTCCGAGCTGCAGGAGGCCATGCATTGCGGTTTTTTCGGTCTCGAACTAAGGCATACGGAAAAACCACTTGATGAGCAACTCCCCGATAAGTGATAGCTTTTTCTTGTAGGAGCGAGCTTGCTCCTACATGGATCTTTGTACCGCCAGCTATTGAGAAGTTACCTTATGGATAACGTACCGGAAATACATTGCGACTTGCTCGTTATTGGCTCAGGAATGACTGGTATGGCCGCCGCGCTGTTTGCCGCCAATCGCGAAATCGATACCGTCCAGGTGGGGCTGGCCGGCGAACTGGGGTTTGCCAGCGGCTTTCTGGACCTTTTGGGGGTCCATCCCACTGAAGAAGGTCGCGTGTGGGACCGCCCCTGGGATGGCATCGATTCGCTGGTTAAAAGCCACCCCCGCCATCCGTATGCCCGGTTGGACAAAAAGGATATGCAAGCCGCTTTGTCAGACTTTACTTCCTTTTTGGAGGCAAATGGTCTGCCATATCATACCGAGCCCGACCGCAATCTCAAAATGATCACACCGGTCGGCACCATCAAAACAACCTACGCGGTACCTGTCACGGTCAAAAACGGGGTTCGGGCAATTGCTGAGAAGGCGCCCTGTTTGATTGTCGATTTTCACGGTCTCAAGGGATTTAGCGGCCAGCAAATCGTCGAGACGCTGAAAAAGACATGGCCGAAACTCATCACCCGACGGATCTCGTTTCCGGATACCACCGGTGAGCTATTTCCGGAACAGATGGCTTTTTCCATTGAGCAACCCGGGCGCCGGGCTGAACTGGCCGCCGCCATTATACCCCATCTTGACCGAGTCCGGTATGTCGGCCTGCCTGCCATTTTGGGACTATACCGACCGATAACGGTCTTTGATGATTTGCAGCGACGACTGGACCGGCCGCTGTTTGAGATTCCCACGATGCCGCCGTCCATCAACGGTTTACGCCTTAAAAATATATTCGGACAAGCCCTGCCTCGCCGGGGAGTGCGCACCTATTATCAACATAAAATCTTATCCGTCGGTTACCGGGATTCGCGCGGATTTCGATTCGACGCTGGCTGGGAACAACCCATGCTGACCATTTTTTCAAAAGGGGCAATCCTGGCCAGTGGTCGGTTTATCGGCGGGGGGCTTGCCGCGGATCGCAAACAGGTGCGTGAAACCATATTCGGGTTGCCGGTCCACCAAACGCCAGTCCATCTAACGGGGGACCGTTCCGGTTGGCACCGGAAATCCTTTTTGGATCCGAAGGGACATCCGATTAATCGATTCGGGCTTATGACTGATCACAAATTGCGGCCATTGGGGAATAGCGGCAAACCCACATATCCGAATCTTTTCGCGGCCGGCTCGATCCTGGCCCATCAGGATTGGGTACGTGAAAAATGCGGCGCCGGCCTGGCGATCACTACTGCCTATGCGGCCGTCAAGGCATGGTATCGATTAAACAGCAGATGATTGCCGATGGCACGTTGGGCCAACCGAAGCTCATCACCACCTGAATGTTGGCAGAAGAACAGCCGTTGAAATAAAGGAGGTGCGGAATGGATACTTACATCGGGGCTCTCGATCTTGGAACGACGAGCAATCGGTTTATTGTTTTCAACCACCAGGGTCGGATTATCGGTCTGGACCAGATGGAACATGAGCAGATTTTTCCCCAACCGGGGTGGGTGGAACATAATCCCATGGAGATCTGGCAAAACACCCTCAAAGTCATCGCGGGATCATTAGAAAAGGCCGGTTTATCGGGAAAGACGCTAACGGCGATCGGGATCACAAACCAGCGGGAAACAACGGTTGTTTGGGATAAAAACAATGGCCGTCCTTTTTACAACGCCATTGTCTGGCAATGTACCCGCACCGATGATATCTGTCGCCGATTGGCCGGTGAAGCCGGACAGGACCGCTTTCGAAAAAAAACCGGATTGCCCATCAGCCCCTATTTTTCCGGACCGAAAATCCGATGGATTTTGGACCATGTTCCCGAGGCCGAATCCGCCGCCCAGAAAGGAGATGCCTTTTTCGGGACTATCGAAAGCTGGATTATCTGGTGGCTCACCGGCGGGCCGGACGGCGGTGCCCATGTCACCGATGTGACCAACGCCAGCCGAACGCTGCTGATGAATTTGAATACGCTTGAATGGGACGAGGAAATACTGAGCACCCTCGATATCCCCCGGCAAATGCTGCCGCGCATCGTGCCATCTGTTGATACCGATCCCTGGGGATTTACATCAAAAAACAGTGTGCTGGGATCGGCGATTCCGGTTTGCGGCGCGCTGGGAGATCAACAGGCCGCCCTGGTGGGTCAGGCCTGTTTCGACATCGGGGAGGCCAAAAATACCTATGGCACCGGTTGTTTTCTGCTGCTCAACACCGGCCATACACCGGTGGCTTCCAATCACGGCCTGTTGACCACGGTGGGCTACCAGATCCGCGGTGAAAAACCGGTATATTGTCTGGAGGGATCCGTTGCCATCGCCGGGGCGCTGGTCCAATGGCTGCGGGATAATCTGGGCCTGATCGCCACTGCCCCGGAAGTCGAAGACCTGGCGCGGACGGTTGAAGATAATGGGGGCGCGTATATTGTCCCGGCTTTTTCCGGCCTGTTCGCCCCTTATTGGCGCGCGGATGCCCGGGGCGTCATTGCCGGCTTAACCCGTTTTGTCAACAAGGGTCATATCGCGCGTGCTGTTCTCGAAGCCTGCGCTTATCAAACCCTGGATATCGTCAAGGCCATGAATAAAGATTCCAAAATAGCCCTCACTCAGCTCAAAGTGGATGGCGGCATGGTGGCCAATGAATTGTTGATGCAGTTTCAGGCCGACATCCTGGATGTACCGGTGATTCGCCCCCGGATTGCCGAAACCACCGCCCTGGGGGCGGCGTACGCAGCCGGGTTGGCGGTGGGTTACTGGTCAGACCTTAAGGCACTAAAGCAAAATTGGGCTGAAGATAAAACCTGGCGACCGCAAATGCAGCGGGCGGATCGGGAAAAGGGAATTCAGGGTTGGAAAAAGGCCGTGAAACGGACATTCGACTGGGTTGAATTTAATGAATAACATACGCTAACACCCTTTATTCATGGAACATATAATCATCATCGGTGGCGGCGCCATCGGCAGCGCCCTGGCCCACGATTTGTCCCTGCGCGGGTTCAAAGTCACTTTGTTCGAAAAAGGGGAGCTGCTGTCAGGCACCACCGGCCGACATCATGGATTGCTTCACAGTGGCGGCCGGTATGTATTGCATGATCTGGAAACGGCCCGGGAGTGCCGAGAGGAAAACCGGAATTTGAAACATATCGTCCCCGAGGGCCTGGAACAGAACGACGGCTTATTCGTTGCCCTGGACGATCAGGACATGTCTCATCTGGAACCATTTCTAGAAGGATGCCATGCGACCGATATTTCTGTTAAGCAGTTGTCGGCCCGGCAGGCGCTGGCGCTCGAACCGAATTTAAATCCGGATCTGAAAGCCGCCATCCAAATCCCGGATGCCACCATGGACGCCTGGCGATTGCCCCTCCACTTTTTTGCCACCGCCCGGGAAAACGGGGCGGATATCCGTCCTTTCTCGGAAGTGATTGAAATTCATCAAAAAGGAAAAAGGGTCGTCGGTGTGAAAATAGCGAACCACCGAACGCATCAGATCGACTCCCTGTTTGGCCAAATAATCGTGAATGCGGCCGGGCCATGGGCCGGTAAAATCGCCGCCATGCTGGATATTTCGATACCGGTTCGTCCGGTGCCGGGCGTGATGGTCAGTGTCCGGAAACGGCTGACCCACAAGGTGATCAACCGCCTGCATCCCGCCGATGACGGCGACATTATCGTACCGCA
>JAOZUU010000554.1 GCA_029938515.1 Desulfobacterales bacterium
ATTGCATCCGCTCATCCATGGAAACGATGCGGTCATGAAGGACGCGCTTGTCGGCGTAGTTGACGATCTCGGCTTCATCGGGAACATCCGATGAAAAGTAGGTGTCCAGAGCAACATGCTGTCCCACGATTTTTCCCACTTCGTTGTAGCCGAGCCGACTCAATAGCTCCTCGCCGGTCCGGGTATGATCTTCTCCCGTATCAAAGCTGCGGGTTTTGGTGATATCGTGCAGCAGCGCTGCTGCGGCGATGAGTTCGCGACATAGAAATATATCTGCTTTCCGGAGCTGGTCCGTCAGGAAAATGGCCACCCGACATACCTGCCGGGAATGATCGACGATATTAGCGAGCATGCCGGTACTATGGAAAAGGCGATCACATTCTTTTTTGGATGGGGTATTCACAATTGAATATTTTCGATTGAAGATTGAAGAATGTTTTTCAATTTTCAAATGACGATTCTGATAAAATATCTGAGTTGCGCAACCTTCACAAATCGCCCATATCCAATTTCATAAGTCCGTATTCACCTGAAAACGGGTGGATGCGGATTAAGTGGTACGCCCGGCTGGATTCGAACCAGCGATCTTCAGCTCCGGAGGCTGACGCCCTATCCCCTGGGCTACGGGCGCAATTTCCGATGTAAATAAACTACAGCGGCTTAAAAGTCAAGAATGATAATTTCGTAAACAGCCGGTTCGCTTGAACCTAAATCCAATACGCAGGTGTTTTTTACGATTAGGCACATTATGTAGCGGTACGAAATTATATAAAAGACTTTTTACAGGTTCATCAAGAATGAAGGGCACGATAGCAGGCCCACATGGACTTACACAGACTATTTTTTAGGATACGAGTGTGAAAACAAAACCCGTCGGTGTGTGTCTGTGTGGGTCCGTGGCTGATTATTTTTTGGCAATAACATGACCGTGGGCACATTTAGTGACTCAGGCCGATTCACCCGGGTCCGGCGGACGGTCGTTATTTAGATAGGCCATGGCTTCACCCACCACATACAAAGAGCCGGCAACGACAATGGCATCGTGTTTACCAATGGTAGTGACGGCATATCGAATCGCCGTGGCCACGTCAGGCTGGATGGCGATGTTGCGGGAATAGATGCCGGCTGTTTTGGCCAGCGTTTCCGGTGGAAGGGCCCGGTCGATGGATGCCCGGGTGACAATCACCCGGAAGGCCAGGGGCGCCAGGATGGCCAGCATGGCGCGGTATGGCTTGTCGTCCAGAATACCGATCACCAGTGTAATACGGCGATCCGAGAGCCGGGTGGATAAGAATTTTGCCAGTTTTCGGGCCGCGGCGAGATTATGGGCGCCGTCTAAAAGAATATAGGGATCGGTGGAAATGACATCCATGCGGGCCGGCCAGTCAACGTTTTGCAACCCCTTGCGGATATGGCTTTCTGTAATGGTCATTTGTTGTCGATTGAGCAGCTCACAGGTTGCCAGTGTCAGGGCGGCGTTTTCCAGTTGTTGATCACCGGCCAGGCGGGTCCGCAGGTTACGCCACGTATGGTCCAGGCCGTAATAGTTAAACTCGTTATTTTGGCAACGCCTTATCCGGAAGGCCCGGCCCAGCCGGTAACAGGGCGCCGATCTCTCGCCGGCGGTTTTCTCAATGACGGAAATGGCTTTATTTTGGCGAACACCGGTTACCACGGGAACGGCGGTTTTGATGATCCCGGCTTTTTCGGCGGCGATTTCCGCCAGGGTATTTCCCAGATACTGCCGATGCTCGATGGAGATATTGGAAATGATTGAAACCAGCGGGCGGATGATGTTGGTAGCGTCCAGCCGGCCGCCCATGCCGGTTTCGATGACTGCCAGGTCAACTTTTTCCCGGGCGAATTCATACAATGCCATGGCCGTCGTGATTTCGAAGAAAGTGGCTTCGCGCTTGCCTTGATGGGCCTGGGTGACGGCCATATAGGCGTCAACCAGGTGATCGTTGGAAATCTGACGGCCGTTTACCCGGATGCGCTCATTGAATCGCACCAGGTGCGGTGATGTAAACAGACCCACCCGATATCCGGCCTGTTGCAGGATGGTCGCCAGGGATGCGGCGATGGAGCCCTTACCGTTTGTGCCGGCGATATGAACAAAATCCAGCCGATCCTGGGGATCGCCAAGTCCTTTGAAGATACCGCCAATCACATCCAGATCCAGCTTGATCCCGAAACGCCTCAGGGCGTACATGGCGTCAAGGCATTGATTATATGTAATCTTTTGTGGCATGGTCATAAAAAACCCGGCGAATTTAATTTGATCCACCGGGTCGTTTCAATCGATTCAAAATTGCTATCTAGGGTATCGTCTTTTCTTTTTTATTTCGGCAATACGCCTTCGGCGCTGGGCTTCACGCTGTTTTCGTCGTTTGAATTCACTCGGTTTTTCATAACTTTTCTTTAATTTAAGCCGTTTGAACAGCCCATCATTTTGAATTTTCTTTTTTAATACGCGCATTGCCTTTTCAAGGTCATTATCGTATACTTTGACCTCAATCTCTTTCAAATGCCTCGCCCCCTTCCTGCCATCGG
>JAOZUU010000555.1 GCA_029938515.1 Desulfobacterales bacterium
AACTGCTTATAGTATCCGGCCAACTTCTTTCTTTTTTGCGGTTGTGAAAAAAAGTTCACATTATCAGGCGAAATAGTCGCTGATTGGGTGAATTATTCCTTATTCCGCACGGATAATGAATACGGGCTTTCCTTATCTGTCTGATATCTCATGATTTACAACTCATTTAAATAATTGGCATACAGTTTGCTTTAAATAATTTGAACAAGATGAAAGAAATACCCAAAGACGATAATAATAACCACAGTAATCGGAGGTTGGGATGATTATTAAAGTAAATGGTTACGAGCTCAATGTTACCAAAAAACAGGATGTTTACGTGGGTGGTTCCACCCATGGCCAAATGTTTATTAACTGGGGCGATCTTAATTCAAGTGAAAAAACGAAGCTGGAAGAAATAGAGGCACAGGCGTTAAATTTGATCAGTCAATCAGAACAGGTGCTCATGACAGTAGAAACCTGAGCACAATGGTGCTCTCTGTTTGACATCGCCTGTAGTCATCATTAATATTCTAGAAGGCACACCATACAACCGGTAACTTTTCTTTTAACATTCGTTAAAAAGTAAAAGGGAGGTGGTTCATGGACAAGGCCGAGCCCAGGAATGTCGGTATTAAGCTGTTGATTAAAAACGGGAAAAAAAAGTTTCGAATTGCCGAGAACCTATCCTTCTATTCTAAAAAAGATTATAAAAAAGCTGAAAAAAAGTATATTAAGACCTGTGTTCTGGGAGGGCGGTGTTAAGGGTTTGCGCAAACCCTAAGGGTCTGTCAGAAAATAAGTATCACAACCTTGTATGTCTTTTTGGCCGTATTTTTCGTTTGCAAAACGGAATTAGATGGCTATTTCCTTTTCCATCCAGAGCTTATTATGCCAGGCCAGCTCCCTTCGGGCGATGGTATCGACGAAATAATCGATGGATTTAATTTGACGAAAAGCGAGATATCCCTCGCTAATAAAATCCAGGATTTTACCCACCTTTAAAAGATGCGCCGCGACGGTAACGGTTTTCAGGGAGACGCCCACGATCCATTTCTGACTCAGGCCGTGAAAGATCCGGGTTGTATCGATGGTCAGATTGATTTGATATATCCGCTGGTCGTAGTTGTCCAGTTGTCGATAAACAGCTCGATACTGATCCAGGATCAGTTCCGGGCCGATACCGGTTTCGATCATTTTTTCCACCATGCGATTGTCCAGATCATCTGATAATTCATGCAGTTCGACGACCTTGAGCATCGCCGCGGTCATGGGGCGATAGATCCGACCTTCCAGGACGTGCTGCAGCCTTTTGATGCTGGTATCTCTGAAAGTGAAATCCTCCGGCGCGTAGAGACGATTGGAAAAGAAATCAGTGATGGCCGCATACGGCGGGTCCACCTTCAGGTCTGCGTATGTCCGGTTCAGACGTTCGCTCTGAAACTGTTGGAGCGCACGTTTTAATGATATGAAATCAGGACCCTTATTTTTATTTGTGATTGCCATGGGTTCACCTTTCACTTGAACGGGGAAGCTCTATCTGCTATGCGTCAATCCGTTTTGAGTTGCATGGTTATATTATAAACATTTGGATGATTCGTCAAAGGCAGGCGAAGTGAAAAAAAGCATTCTTTTCATTGTTATCGGTATTATTATCGGCGGACTGACGGCTTATGGGATCGTCAGGCATGTAGCTGTCCAGCGTGCCGAAGCGGAAATCGCCAGACTGGTGGACCGTACACCGGCGATAGAGAAAATTCGATACGGTAAAATTCAGGTCGGACTGATTCGGTCGACTTTCAGTATGCAGAATATTGAGCTACGGCTGGCCGGCTTTAAAGAGCCGATACATATCGACCGGATCGATCTGGATATCTCGGAACCCGGTCATCAGATACCGCCCCAGGCCAAGGCCGAGATCAAGGGGATTCATCTAAGCACGCGGCATGGGCTGCTTAATCCGGTGCGGGCTGATCTCGAAGCCATGGGATACCAGGATATCGCCGGTCTGATCACACTGGCGTATCATTATGATGCCGCCGGCAAGCGGCTGAATTTAAATGATGTGACCATTCGAGCCGACCAAATGGGCAGTGTCCGGTTCGATCTGGCTTTAACTGATTTGGATCTCTCCCGCCTGGTGAAGAAAAGCAGTAAACCGGATATCGCCACATTACTCACGACGGTGCCGATGATCAGCGTGGCCGGTGGCCGGCTGACTTATTCGGATGATTCCTTCCTTCAACGCCTGCTTCACCGAAGCGCTGAACAATCCGGCCAGAAACCGTCCGTTTACCGGCTCAAGTCCAAAGAGAAACTGAATCAGTTACTGGAAATGGAAAAAAATGAGCGCGTTCGCCAGATCCTTTCAACCTTGAAGGATTTTATCGATCATCCCAAATCCGTCACCATCTCGCTGAACCCGTCAAAACCGGTATCCGTTTTTCAGTTTTTATTGATGAAGAAGCCGGTAGACTTCCTGGAATTGCTCAAAGTCCAGGTGACGATTTAATACTGTACTATCAGATACTTTAGGTTGAGATCTAATTTAATGGTTTACCTACCGATA
>JAOZUU010000077.1:0-7276 GCA_029938515.1 Desulfobacterales bacterium
AAGACCCAGCAGAATTACCGTAAGGGTCGCAGCGTAATTGGTATCAAAATAGGAAAAGGCGCTTTCAAAAATATAATAAAGTAAAAGATTACTAGCGTTATTGGGCCCCCCCTTGGTCAGCACAAAGAGATGATCGACCAATTTAAAAGAATTGAGTATCGCATTAATCAGTACAAAGAGCGTGGTCGGCATCAATAGCGGAAACAAGACTCTGCGAAAGTAGTACCAACGAGTTGAACCTTCCAGTCGGGCTGCCTCTCCTAATTCCGGTGAAATATTTTGCAGCGCAGCAAGATAGAAGATCATGAAGAACCCGGACTCCTTCCAGATCGTCATAATCATAAGGGCCGGCAGGACGGTGGCTGGATCACCCAGCCAGTTGTGGCCGGCGATCCCAAACCAACCGGCTACCTGATCGATCAGGCCGATGTCAGGTGTGTAGAAGAATAACCAGATGTTGGCGACGGCGATCATCGGTAGAATGGTTGGCGTAAAGTAGGCCATGCGAACCAGAGAGCGACCCGGGATGGCGCGATTGACAAAAAGAGCCATGATGATCGCAAGGGCAATGGATGTCGGGATCGTGCCGATGGCAAACCAGGCATTATTGGCGAGAACCTTCCAAAAAATGGGGTCGTCAATCAGCGTTTTGTAATTTTCCAGCCCCACGAAATGGGACGGCCGGATCATCGTCCCCTTGGAAAAAAGACTATCGAACAGGGTAATCACCATGGGATAATGGGTGAAGGCAATCAACAGAATCGCCGCCGGCGTCAGCAGGAGCCAGCCATAGATGTGCCTCATATTGCTACGCGCCATTTTCCCGATCCTTAGGGCTCGTCATTAATCACTAAAAAATTCGCGTCGATTCCTTATGTGACGTGGGGTTGCATAAAATTGGACATTCACGGTGCAGGATTCTGGCTGTTTCGAAAGATGAACACCGAACATTCAATCACGCCAAGGCGTGAAAAAACAAACACCCGTTACCCGAACATTCAACGTTCGATGCTCATTTTTCAGTATATCTAGCGGTACTGTTTCAGCAATCGTTCAGCCGTCGCCTGGGCTTCCTTGAGAGCCTCCTGCGGTGTTTTAGAGCCGGTCAGCGCCGCCTGGATGGCATCATCTAAGGCTTTGCGTACCCGGCCGGTCTGGTAGGTCGACAATTCCGCGGTGGCGAATTCCAGCTGGTCGCGGGCGACTGCGGCATACGGAAAGCCTTTTACGTATTCCTGAAGCTTGCTGGTATCATAGGCCGCCTGGCTGATACCCATGTAGCCGGTTTTCATCGACCATTCCGCCGAACTTTCCGGACTGGTCATGAACTTGATCAGCTTCATGGCCGCTTTGCGCTCATCAGGGGATGTCTTTTTAAAGATATAAAAGTTCCCGCCACCGGTGGGGGTGCCTCGTCGCTTATTGGCCGGCAGCATGGCCACGCCAAAATCAAATTTAGCCTTTTTCTTCACCGTCGTTAAATTTCCGGTGGAATGCCACATGATGGCGGTTTTTCCCTCCAGGAAATTCTTGCGCAGCGTACCCCACTCAATCGTCCCTTCGGGCATGATTTTGTGTTTAGTCCCCAGATCCTGCCAAAACTGCAGGGCTTCTACAACGGCCGGGCTGTCGAAGTACGTTTCGTTTCCGGCTTTGTTCATCAGAACCTGGGCGTTCTGCATGGTCAAAGCGCCGAACATCCAGTACGGGTAGCCGGTGGAAGGAATCATGGCGCCCCATTGCGAGCCATCCGCCTTGGTCAGCTTCTTGCCCGCAGCGATCAGTTGATCCCAGGTCGCAGGTGGTTTGTCGGGATCAAGACCGGCGGCCTTGAACGCATCTTTGTTGTAGTACATGACGATGGTTGAGCGCTGGAAGGGGATACCCCAGGTCTTATCGGCGGTACGGCCGTTCTCCATCAAAGTGGGATAAAAGGAGCCCAGCCATGCTTTCTCTTCAGCGGTTTCAACCACATCATCGAAGGCGACGATGGCATCCTGCTCGATCAGCTCATAAATATCGATTGAAAACATCACCGAAAGCTGAGCCGGCTTACCACTCTTTAGCGCCGCCAACGCTTTAATTCTAGCATCGTTATAATTGCCGGCATAAATGGCGTTTACCTTGATTGCCGGATTTTGTTTCATAAAATTGGCAACCAAACTGTCTACAATTTTTGTGAGTGGTCCGCCGACGGCGACCGGATAATACATGGTTAGTTCAGTTTTAGCCTGGGCCGTCGTAGCCATTGTCAGGCAGGCGACAGCGGCAATCACTACCAATAAAATTTTTACTTGACGCAACATGTTCTCCTCCTTTTGGTTTGTGTGTTGTTCGTTTTAATCATCCCGCGCGAAACCAAATCGCCAATTTCGTTACGGGTGGTACTTTCGGTAACATCATACAGGATCCGCTCTAAGGCCTTTTTCATTGAAAATGTGCATCGCTTCACGGGGCCAACTGATCTTCAAATGATCGCCTGTTGTAATTTTGGATTTTCCATTGACCTTGGCAAACAGAGGCTGCTTCCCATGGTGCAGACGAATCACTTTTTCGCCACCGAGATAGTCAACCGCGCCAACCTGGACCGGCAGACCCCGATCAGTCGGCTCGATATGCTCGGGCCGGATCCCGATGGACCAACCCTGAGCGCCATCCGGAATCAATGCACCGTCGACCGCGGCATATAGGGCGGATCGGTCTTCGATCAGATCAAGCTGAACCAGGTTCATGGGCGGAGAGCCGATAAAACGAGCTGCGAATGTGGTCGCGGGATATTCATACAGATCGTAGGGTGTTCCAATTTGTTCAATTCGACCATCTTTCAGCAACACGACCTGGTCGGCCATGGTCATGGCTTCGGTTTGATCGTGGGTGACGTAAACCATTGTAAGGTTTAGGCGCTCTTGCAGGCTGCGAATCTCGTCACGCATCTCGGCGCGCAGTTTGGCATCCAGGTTTGACAGGGGCTCGTCCATCAGACAAACCGGCTGCTTCGAGACAATGGAGCGGGCCAATGCTACCCGTTGCCGCTGCCCACCTGAAAGATGGGCAGGTTTGCGATCAAGCAGTTCTTCCAGCCCCACCATTTTGGCTACTCTGTCCAGGCGCTTTTGCTGTTGAGCGGGTGATACGCGGCGAACTTTTAGGCCAAATAGAATATTTTCGCGTACATTTAGATGCGGAAACAAGGCATATGATTGGAAGACCATGGAAACACCGCGTTTATTCGCATCTTTGTAAGTAATATCTTGTTCACCGATAAATACCCGACCCGATGACACTTTCTCCAGTCCGGCGATCAAGCGCAGGATAGTCGATTTGCCACAACCGGAAGGTCCCAGTAAAACCGTCAGGCTGCCTTTGGCAACCTGAAAGGAAACATCATCAACAGCTCTGATTTTTCCCCACTCTTTGATAAGGTGGTGAATTTCAACACGACTCACGCAGAACCACCTCCGCCACAAATCACTAGTTCGGCACCGGATTGTTTCAGCCTTGAGATAATTTCCTCAGGAGGTGTGCGTTCACAGAATACTTTCGTTGCTTCACCGATTTGCCCACCGCGAACATGTGCGGTACGACCAAATTTTGTACTATCAAGTACGAGGAACGACGCGCGGCTGTTTTCGCGAATGATCTGCCGTGCCCGTACTTCTTCCTCGTAAAAATCGAGAAGCGTTCCGTCTTCGTCCACACCGGCCACACCATAGATTCCAATGTCTACCTTGTAAGCGGTAAACAGGGCTTCCATCCCGGGGCCCAGAACATCTATGTCGTCATTTCTTAATCGCCCCCCGGCAACGGTGACTTCGAAAGCCGGATTGATGCAGGCCAGTATGGCCACATTGAGGTTGTTTGTTAGTATGCGCAGCTGTTCATGCGCCAATAAAGCTTCCGCTACGATTTCCGGCGTGGTGCCGATACTGAAAGCCAGCGAAACACCATTAGGCACATGACGAGCAACCTCGCGCGCAATTATTTTTTTTGCATCCGCATTATGAATTTGTCGCCAGGCGTATGCATCATTTCCCGTCCTGACAGGCCGTTCGACACCACCATGACGCCGCCGGGCAATCCCGTAATCACATAAATAATTAACATCGCGCCGGATGGTTTGAGCGGTTACGTTAAAGTGCTCGGAAAGGTGCTCAATGCTCAAAAAGTCGCTTTCATGGACCAATTTTGCAATTTGGGCCTGTCGTTTACTAAATTCCATTAACACTCCGGTGGTCTCCGCTATGGCCGCAGCTGGCTTTCATATGAATATGAATAAATTACATTTCATGTTTACAGACGAAAAACAAGCAATTTATTCCGTTTAATTTTCGTTAGGATTCTCTTAGATATTCGTTAGTTTTCAAATGAGCACTTTATTGGATGTATCCAATCACGATTCCGGACCCGGAATGTCGAATCAGTTGCGATCCATGATGGTAAACCTTTGGAAATTTTTCATCAGATGAATCCGGACCGAATTTTTTGTGGCGTAGGAGAGCGCCATGTGAATTGACAATAATGAAGACCCAATATAGCATTGGTACAACCATTATGCTCATACGGAGGTTCCATGCAACACCCAGATATAATTCAACTAATGAAAGAAAAAGCCGAAGCCGTCCAGGCCGTTGTCTCGAAAATTATTCGTATAGAAGACGCTTTTCATTACACCGTTGATTTAACCAGGAAACAGGGGGGCCAAACAGTTGTTGCCACGGGACTAAAGACTAAAGAGCGAGACCTTTTAAGAAAACAGTGTCAAACGGCAGGGCTTAAATTACTGGAATTTCCCTTAAGGCCGTATGCCGATGAGATCCACACCGCTCTTACTCCCGTTGACTGGGGTATCGCTGAAACCGGCACGCTTGTTCTTGATTCAACACCAGAGGATGTCCGGATCGCCACAACGCTTGCCGAGACCCATGTAGCCGTATTGCCGGCCTCGAAAATCAAGCCGGACAGCGCCGGCATTGAAAACGAGTTGAATGTCATCCTGAAAACGGATGCTTCCTTGTATTATGCTTTTATTACTGGTGCCAGCAGAACGGCGGATATCGAGCGGGTGCTGGCTATCGGTGTTCACGGTCCCCAGGAATTGCACATTCTTATTATGGAGGAATACCAGGAATGATCAAAACAGCCCAGGATATGAAGTCGTATAAACAGCAGCTCAAAGAGGCTCTGGGAGATAAGTTTCTGCGAACCGCATTAGACAATTTCAATACAGTGTACCGGGAAAACCGCCCTGCAGTCTATCAAGGCATCGATTTTGAAGGTATCAAAAAGGAAATTGCTGCTGGAAAAGATGCTGCCCTGCCTCGTCTTGTGGAACTTTTTGAAGAATTCAAAGCGAATGCGGAAGCGGCCGGTGCCAAGGTCCATGTTGCCAAAGATGCCCAGGAAGCCAATGAGATTATTGCCGCCATCGCCAAAGAAAATAACGTACAAAAAATCATTAAAGCCAAATCGATGACAGCCGAAGAAACCTTTCTTAATAACTATCTGGAAAAAGAAGGCTTTACAGTGACGGAAACCGACCTGGGGGAATGGATTATCCAACTGCGACACGAGGGGCCGTCCCATATGGTTATGCCTGCTATCCACCTTTCCCGGTATCAGGTGGGCGACCTGTTCGAAGAGGTGACCCAGAAAAAACCAGACTCCGAAAATATAGATAAGCTGGTGAAAGTCGCCCGACAAGAGCTTAGACCCGTCTTTTTAGAAGCGGATATGGGGATCAGCGGAGCCAATTTTGCCATTGCTGAATCAGGAACACTCGGGCTGGTTACCAATGAAGGGAATATGCGTCTGGCAACCACATTGCCAAAGGTTCATGTAGCACTCGTCGGTTATGACAAGTTGATTCCTGATTTGAAATCGATGCTGCGAATTCTCAAGGTTCTTCCTAGAAATGCAACCGGCCAGGCGATTACCTCTTATGTCACCTGGATCAAGGGTGCTACCGAATGCAGTTCGGCTCCTTCGAACCGTAAAATAATACATATTGTTTTTCTGGACAATGGACGGCTGGCCCTGGCCAGGGACACTGTTTTTGCGGAAGCCCTCAGATGTATCCGTTGCGGGGCTTGTGCCAATGTCTGCCCTATCTACAGCAAGGTGGGGGGACATAAATATGGTCATGTTTACATCGGTGCTATCGGTCTGATTCTGACCCTTTTTTACCACGGCAAGGAAAACGCCAGGGCGATTGTACAAAACTGCACTAACTGCCAGGCCTGTAAAGAAGTATGCCCTGTGGATATCGATCTTCCTCATCTTATTAAAAAGACCTATCGAGCGGTATTGGATCAAGAAGGAAAAAAACCGGTTAAAAATCTCCTGCTTGCCAAAGTCATGAAAAACCGAAAACTTTTTCATTTTTTACTGCGCCATGCCCATCTTGCTCAAAGGCCGCTTTCCAAAAATGCGCCGATGATCCGCCACCTCCCCCATTTTTTTGAAAAAGAACACGGATTTCGTAGCCTGCCTGTGATCGCTAAAACCCCGTTCAGAGATCAATGGAAACAGTTGCGTCCTCAAGTGGCCAGGCCAAAATATACCATCGGGTTTTTCGCCGGGTGCGCCATCGATTTCATTTATCCTGAACAGGCCCAAGCACTGCTTAAATTACTTAAAGGCCATGATGTCCAGGTGGAATTTCCCATGGATCAAACCTGCTGTGGATTACCCGCCTTGATGGCGGCTGAAGAAGAAACAGCCAGGGAAGTGGCTCTTCAGAACATAAAAGCAATGCAGCCTCGGAATTACGATTACATTCTTACCCTGTGTGCTTCCTGTGCCTCTCATCTCAAGCACAATTATCCCAAAACATTCAAGGAAGATCCTGATACACCTGCTGACTTAAAGGTCTTCACAGATAAAATTATTGATTTCAGTTCCTTTATGGTGAATGTGTTGCACGTTTCCTCTGAAGCGTTTAAGGGAATCCACAAAAAAGTCGCCTATCATTCCCCTTGTCATCTTTGCAGAGGTTTGCAGGTTATCGAGGAACCCCGCAAACTTATCGAATTAGCCGGCTATGAGTACGTACGGTCTAAAGACGAAGATGTCTGCTGTGGATTCGGTGGCTCCTATTCAGTCGATTTTCCTGAAATATCCTCGGAAATCCTCAATAAAAAGCTGGATAACATAGAAGACACCGATGCCCAGCTTCTGGTAACCGATTGCCCCGGATGCGTCCTGCAGCTGAGGGGCGGCATGGATAAACGCGGCGGCAGGATCGAAGTGAAACACATTTCGGAAGCCGTGGCTGAAC
>JAOZUU010000077.1:7376-9105 GCA_029938515.1 Desulfobacterales bacterium
CACATACCGGCATCCAGGCTGATTACCGATCCTTTGCGCACCCTGGCCTATGGTACCGATGCCAGCTTTTACCGCTTGATTCCGAAAGTGATCGTCAAGGTTGAAAATGAAACCGAAGTTCGGACTGTTTTAAAAGCCTGCCGTGAACTGGAACTGGCCATTACCTTTCGTGCGGCCGGAACGAGCCTGTCCGGCCAGGCGATCTCCGAATCCGTGCTGGTGCTGATGGGGATCGAGGGCTGGCGGGATTACCGCATCAGTCCCGATGGCAGTGAAATTTCTCTGGGGGCCGGCATTCTGGGGGCCGATGCGAACACGTATCTGGCGCCCTACCGCAAAAAACTCGGGCCGGATCCGGCCTCCATCAATTCGGCTAAAATCGGTGGTATCGTATCCAATAACGCCTGCGGGATGGCCAGCGGCGTAGGTGGGAACAGTATGGGGACCGTCACCGGCATGCGCATTATTTTTGCCGACGGTACCGTTCTCGACACCCGGGATGAGAACAGCCGTAAGGCCTTTCTCGACCAACGCAAAGAAATGGTCGAGCGGATCGTATCGCTTGCCCGTCGACTTTGCCGTGACAAGGAGGCCGTGACGCGGATCAAGCGTAAATATCAAATTAAAAACACCACCGGTTACAGTGTCAATGCCCTGATCAATTTTAAAGACCCCATCGATATCATCCAGCACCTGCTGATCGGATCCGAGGGGACCCTCGGGTTTATTTCCGAGGCGACTTTCCGCACCCTTGACATGCCGACCCACAGCGCCACCGGCCTGATGCTTTTTCCGGACATCACCCGGGCCTGTGAAGCGGTCTGGGTTCTTAAAAAGTGTCGGGTGAGCGCGGCTGAACTGATGGACCGATCGGCGCTGCGATCCGTCCAGGACAAGCGCGGCATGCCGTCGTATATCAAAGACCTCGACGATGAGGTTGCCGCCCTGCTGGTCGAGACCAGCGCCGGCGATGGGGCTATCCTGCAAAAGCAGGTCGATGACATCAAAGCACGCTTTGACGGATTTCCCCTGGCCCGCGAGTTTGAATTCTCCACGGACCCGGTGCAAACCGAAGCCCTATGGGATATCCGCAAGGGGCTTTTCCCCTCCGCCTGTATCAACCGCCCGAAGGGGACCACCGTTATCATTGAAGACATCGCGGTTCCCATCGGAGACTTGAAGGACTGTCTGCTCGACTTGCAAGATCTGTTCAAACAATATGCGTACGAGGAGACCATTATTTGGGGCCATGTGCTTGACGGCAACGTCCACTTCGTATTGAATCTGGATTTTGCCGATCCGGATCAAATAAAGCGTTACCAGGCCTTCATGGAAGACATCGTGGCGCTGGTGGTGGACAAATACGACGGTTCCTTGAAGGCCGAGCACGGCACAGGCCGCAACATGGCGCCGTTTGTCAAGCGGGAATGGGGCGAGCAGATCTATGACGTCATGCGGGAAATCAAGGACATTTTCGACCCCCATCATCTGATCAACCCCGGCGTCATCATCAACGACGACCCCCAAGGCCACATCAAAAATCTGAAACCCATGCCCCGGGCCCATGATCTGGTGGATGTGTGCATCGAATGCGGGTTTTGCGAGCGTAACTGCATGTCTCACGGATTGACCCTGTCGGCCCGTCAGCGCATTGTAATTTATCGGGAAATGGCTCGCCTGGACGCCTCGGGCCGGGACTCCTTTCGGCTGGAGCGACTGAAAAAAGATT
>JAOZUU010000078.1 GCA_029938515.1 Desulfobacterales bacterium
TGGTGTCGATTGAATATGGCTTGCAAAGCATGCATGACGATACTTTAGGCCGTATTCAGCGGGGGCATGATTTCCGTTGTTTTACAGATGCCGTGGCGCAAACCCGGGGACGGGGCATTCAAATCTGCACCCATTTGATCCTGGGCCTGCCCGGGGAGGACCGGAATCGAATTCGCCAGACCGCCCGGGCGGTGGCGGCCCTCGGTATCGATGGGGTTAAATTACATCTGCTTTACGTCGTAAAAGGGACACCTCTTGAGCGGTTGTATCGGCAGGGGCACTATACTTGTCTGCAACAGCGTGAGTATGTGTCGCTCGTGTGTGATGTGCTTGAACGCTTACCCGCCGATATGGTGATCCATCGTCTGACCGGAGATCCGCATCGGGAAGAACTGGTGGCGCCCCGTTGGTCTCTTAACAAATCCCAGACCCTTGATCTGATTCGAAAAACCATGGCCCGGAGAAACGCCAGGCAGGGGATGCGGTTTTATGAATGACGGCCGGTTGAAATATGAGTGGATATCTCCTATAATTATTTAAATTGTGGTCCTATATTCAAAATTCAAGATTTAAGGTTTATAACAAGGTAAATTTACAGGTAATACAATAGATGGAATTTTCAAATAAAACATCGGCGGATGATTTTGACCTGTCGTTCAAGGTTTTTCACGAATTAATGGCTAAAAAAGTAAGTGATATTCTGCTTCTTTCCAGTCCGTATGATGCGTTTATTCTGGAGGAGGAGGGCCGGCTGGCCGAGCGTATCATCAAAGAATATCGGGGCTTGAATCTTTCCCGTCCCCCCCGGCTGACCTGGGTTTCCACGGCCGCTGAAGCGTTTTCCCGTCTTGAGGAAAAAAAATTTGATTTTGTTATCACCACCCCTCGTGTCGATGGAATGGAGCCCCATGCCTTTGCCCGTCAGGCCAAACAAAAGTATCCGCAGCTCCCCATTTTTCTGCTGACCCATAATCACGCCGACATGATGGTGGATCAGGAATATTACACGGCCGAAGCCTATGACCGGACATTGTTCTGGAATGGAAATGCGGATTTATTACTGGCCCAGGTTAAGAACGTGGAGGATCGCTGGAATATTGCCCGGGATACCGAACTGGCCCGTGTCCGGGTTATCATCATGGTGGAGGACTCGCCCTTTTACTACTCATCCGTGCTGCCGCTTTTATATAAAGAGATCGTCATGCAAACCCAGGCGGTAATGGAAGACGCCTTAAATGAGGAACACCGCTTACTCCGGATGAGGGCCCGGCCGAAAATCTTGACGGCGGTGTCTTACGAGGAAGCGGTCAGTTTATACCACCAATATAAACCCTTTCTGCTCAGTGTCCTGTCGGATGCCCGCTTTCCAAAAGACGGTGAGGTTTATCCCCGGGCCGGTCTTGAATTGTTGTCCATGATCAAGGAAGATTCACCGGATGTCCAATTGCTGATGTTTTCATCGGACGAAGTGAACAAGGAAGAGGCCGAATCCATACCGGCCATGTTCGTGAATAAAAACAGTCCGGCCCTTCATTCCCGAATTCGTTCGTTTTTTGTCCAATGTCTCGGTTTCGGAGAATTTATCTTTCGCATGCCCGACGGCCGGGAAGTGGCCCGAGCATCGAATTTACGGGGTATGGAGAATGTATTGCCGACTATCCCCGACGAGTCGTTGATTTACCATGCCAAACATAATCATTATTCCACCTGGTTGATGGCACGGGCGGAGATTATGCTGGCCACCAAGCTCAGACCTTATAAAATCGCCGATTTTTCAAATATTTCCGACGTTAGAAATTTTCTGGTAACCTGTTTTCATGAACGCCGCAAGGGGCGGCAGCGGGGAATAATCACCGATTTTGATTTAACTGATTACGATCCGGATATCGATTTCGTCAAGGTCGGACGCGGGTCACTGGGTGGCAAGGCCCGGGGGTTGGCATTTCTTTCCATGATGCTGAAGGAGTCGGGGCAATTGCAGGAAAAGTTTCCCGATGTCAATATTATGGTCCCGGAAGCGATGGTCGTGTCCACGGAAGGGTTCGATGCGTTCATGACCGAAAATCGATTGGATGGACTTACCGAAACCGATCCGAGTGACGAAGAAGTCTGCGACATTTTTTTAAATAGTCACTTTCCCGATTGGCTCCACCGTGATTTAAAAAAATATCTCGAATACAATACGTTTCCGTTGGCCGTAAGATCATCCAGTCTGCTCGAGGATGCCTACTTTCATCCGTTTGCCGGCATTTATCGGACCTATATGATTCCCAATAACGATCCCTCGCTCACCCAACGCATCGAGCAGTTGATCCAGGCGATTAAATGTGTCTATGCGTCGACTTTCTTAAAGGATTCAAGGTCGTTTGCACGCAATACGCTTCACCGGACCGAGGAAGAGAAAATGGCCGTTGTGATCCAGCGGTTAATGGGTGAGGCCCACGCCGGATATTTTTACCCGACCCTTTCAGGCGTGGCCAAATCGTTTAATTTCTATCCGGTGGCACCCATGAAGGCCGAGGACGGGATCGCCCACATCGCCATGGGTCTTGGAAAGACCGTGGTTGAAGGAATGGATGTGTTGCGGTTTTGCCCGAAATATCCTGAGCTGTTGCCCCAGTTTTCCACTGTGGATGATATGCTTAAAAATGCCCAGAGGTACGCATATGCCCTGAACATGAACGGATTCCCGGATGATTTTTCCAAAGCCGACGATGCCACCTTGATCCGGCTGGATATCGACGACATGGCCGATCATCCAGCGGTAAGGTATCTTGCCAGCACGTACCATCCCCAGGACCACCGTATCCGGGACGCCTGGCATCCGGACGGATATCCGGTGATGACATTCGCCCGGATCTTAAAGCACAAGGCCTTCCCTTTGTCCGATATTCTTTTCGAAGTCCTTGAGATGGGACGAAAAGGACTGGGTGAGCACGTGGAGATCGAATTCTGTGCGCACCTTCCCGCCGACCAGGATCGGAAAGCGGTTTTCAGTCTGGTCCAGATTCGCCCCATGGCCGTCAGATGGGAAAAAGACGGTGTCCGCATCCGCCAAAATGACATCGACCGGGCGATGATTTATTCGCGACAGGTGCTGGGGGTCAGCCGGTCGGATCGAATCAGCGATATCGTCTATGTCAAACCCGATGATTTCGATTCGTCCCGCACAGTTGAGATGGTCGGTGAAATCGGCGCCATTAACGGCAAGCTGGAACAGGCCGGACGTAAATACATTCTCATCGGACCCGGCCGCTGGGGATCGGCGGATCGCTGGCTGGGAATTCCGGTGACATGGCGTCATATTGCGGGGGTGGATACCATTATTGAAACATCGGTGAAAAACCTGCAGGCGGATCCATCTCAGGGGTCTCATTTTTTTCACAATATCACATCATTGGGGATCGGGTATATCACCGTCCGTCCGGAAGCGGGTGACTCAATTAACTGGCAGTGGCTTGATAGCCTTCCCATCGTCGAAGAGACCACGCATGTCCGTCATGTGGCCCTCAATCGCCCCATGATCCTGATGATCGACGGTCGCAGCGCCCAGGCGGTTGTGCTGCCGGAAGATGAACCGGAAGACAAACTAAAGTTTCCAGCGGGACCCGTTTAACCATGTCAAAACCGGAACAGAAGCATTCTTTGTCGGTAACCGTTATCGCCCAGGATGAAGCGGACCGCATACCGACATGTCTGTCATCAGTTGAGCCCGTGGCGGATGAAATTATCGTTCTCGACAGCGGCAGTACCGATAAGACGGTGGAAATCGCCAAACGGTTTACCCGCCAGGTCCATGAAACCGATTGGCCGGGATACGGGCCGCAAAAGCAAAGGGCTCTGGAAATGGCCAAAGGGGAGTGGGTGCTCTCCATCGATGCGGATGAGGCCCTGACACCCGAACTTCAAGAGGAGATTCGGAGGGTGTTGCGCCGGGATCCACCGGAGATTGCATTTCGTCTTCCCTGGGCCGTGACTACTTTTGGAAAACGGCTTGACTACGGGCGCAGTGCCCGGGCACCGTTGCGTCTTTTCCGCCGCCAGGGAGCACGGTTCAGCAACGATCAAGTCCATGAAAAAGTTATTTTACCACCCGGAAAAATTGGTCGATTGAACGGGCGGCTGCTTCATTATACCCATCGGGATTTCGGGCATTACCTGAATAAGAATGCAAAGTATGCCTGGCTTGGTGCCCAGAAGCGATACCAGGCGGGTAAAAAAGGACAGGGACTGGCCGGCGCCGTTTTCCGGGCTTTTTGGGTGTTTATTCAGATTTATTTTATTCGAAGGGGATTTATGGATGGCCGGGTTGGTTTCCTGGTGGCCGTTCTTTACAGCCAGGGTGCGTTTAACAAGTATGCCGGTTTATGGACGTTGCGGCGCGAAAAGCGGATGGGAAAAAATAGGAACTAAAACCTAATCCGGATAAACGGAAAATTTAAAGAGAATTAAAGTGAGACAAAATTAATGAGAATATTAAAATGGCATTAACTCATTCTTTTATCCGAGGATACAGCGTTAATCCAGCATCCAGCATCCAGCATCCAGCATCTTAGCCGAACTAAGATACTAAACCATGCGATCGTATCTTTTATTTGTCAGCCAATTGTATGCCTTCTCGATTTTGCGCCCGATTCAGAAAGCGATTCGGCAGCGCGGAGATGAGGTGGCCTGGTTTGTGGTCGGCCCATGGAAAAAATATTTAAAGACGGATGAGCGGCTGCTTGAGACGGTAAAAGCCGTCAAGCAATACCATCCTGCGGCGGTTTTTGTGCCCGGCAATGTTGTCCCCGACTTTTTTCCCGGAATTAAAGTGGAAGTGTTTCATGGGTTTAACGCTCGTAAACGGAAAAGCAATAGAGGACACTACCGGATCCGCGGGTTTTTCGATCTTTATTGCACCCAGGGACCCGATACCACCCGGTATTTTCAGCAATTGGCGCAAAAGCATCGTTTTTTCCGGGTAGTTGAAACCGGATGGCCCAAAATGGACCCGCTTTTCGAGAAACCACTTCCTCGAAAACAAAGCAGGCGCCCCGTTGTTCTCTTCACCTCCACTTTCACACCCCGACTGAGTGCCGCCGAGCCATTGCGGGAAACCATCCACAATCTAGCCGCCACCGGAAAATGGAAATGGATCGCAAACTTCCATCCCAAAATGGACAGATCCGTCGTGGCGCGCTATCAGACCATCCAGAGTGATGATTTTAAATTGATTGAGACCGATGATACCATTCCGCTGCTTCAGAAGGCCGATGTGATCGTGTCAGATACATCTTCGATCATTTCCGAGTTTTGTCTCCAGCAAAAACCGGCGGTGACGTTTCGGAACCGTCGACCCGGACCTCACCTGGTGAACATTACCGATCCGTTTGAACTGGCCCCTGCCATCGAATACGCCCTGTCAACGCCCCGAACGCTCAGGGAGGCGATTCGGGAATATAATCAGCATATCCATCCCTACCGGGACGGCCGTTCCAGCTTTCGAGTTATAGAGGCAACGGATCGATTCATCGAACAGGGATATCAGGACTTAGCTCTCAAACCGCTAAACCTAATACGCAGGCTAAAGATCAGGAGACAACTGGGATATTACCGGTGGCGATGAACATGAAGACGAATCTACCCTTTAAATCCGCTCCCCAAAGCATCTGCATCCTGAGATTGTCGGCTCTGGGGGATGTCTGCAACTTGGTGCCGATCGTCCGGACGATTCAGAAATATTGGCCGGGGACGCGGATTACCTGGGTGATCGGACGGGTGGAACATCAACTGGTCGGCGATATTAAAGGCGTCGAATTTGTCGAATATGATAAGAAATCAGGATTGGGCGGTATTGTCAGGTTGAGAAGGACGCTGGCAGGTCACCGGTTTTCGGTACTGCTACAGATGCAGGCGGCATTGCGAGCCAGCTTGATTGCCATGGTGATTCCCACCCAGGTCAGGTTGGGGTTTCATCGCCGGATGGCCAAGGACTTTCAGTGGCTGTTTACCCATGCCACCACCAGGGCTTTGGCGCGTCCTCATAACATCGATGGTTATTTTTCTTTTCTGGAAGCCATCGGACTTAATCAGCGTGATCTGGTATGGAATATCCCCATTCCCGAAGATGCGCGGGTATTTGTGGATCGACGAATTGGCGACATCGGAAAGAATTATATCGTTGTCAGTCCGTGTGCCAGTTCTCGTTTCAGAAATTGGCGCAACTGGCCGGCTCGAAAATACGCCCAGGTCATCGACTATGTTTCACGTCGATATGGTATCCAATCCATCCTGACGGGTGGCCCGACAGATATTGAAATGGAGATCGGCCGCCGGATCAGGCATCATTCGACCCATCCACCGGTGAATCTTATCGGCCAAACAAGTATCAAGCAATTGCTGGCCTTGATCGAACGATCGGTGGCCGTGATATCCCCTGACTCGGGGCCGATCCATATGGCCAATGCCCTGGATGTGCCGCCGATCGGATTGTATGTCAGCGGCAATCCCTTGCGTGGCGGCCCATATTTATTTCAAAAGTGGGTGGTAAATGCCTATCCCGAGGCTGTCCTGAAAAAATTCGGGAAATCAGTGGATGAAATCCGATGGGGGAAGCGCGTGCGGGACCCGGAAGCCATCGAGCTTGTTACCGTTGAGGCCGTGAAGAAAAAGCTGGACGATGTAATTGCCGAGAGGAATATCTTTAAATGATTCAAAATAAATATTTTCGGGGATTTCTCTTTGCCCTTTTGATTCTCTTTCCCGGATTAGCCAACCTTTACAAGAACATGGGCAGCGGCACCATGATTCTGCTGACGCTGGTGGGCCTTGTGGTTGTTTTTCAAAAACCGCGGCCATCGTTTTCCCGTGATGAAAAATGGCTGATGGGCGCATTTGCCGCTTACCTGGGGATTTACCTGTTCTCGGCGGCCGTCAATTCACTTACCGGCGTGCTGACCGAGATCAGCGGAAAGCATTTTGAGAAGGAAGCCTACCTGTTGACATTTGTCCCGATCTGCTTTTTTTTCAGGCGGGTTCGCATGCCGGAATGGGTATTGTGGTGGGGCGTCGCTTTAGGGGGTATCTTGGCTGGAAGCTATGCCCTGATCGATTTTGGCTGGATTGATATTGAATATCGGGTTCGCGGCGCCTACAATCCCATTATGTTCGGCTGTCTTTCCCTGACCATGGCATTCATGGCCATCCAGGGGTATCGTTATTTTCGTCGCCGGCATGTATTGCTTTCAATTGTTCCCCTGGCCGGTTTTTTTCTAGGGACGGTTTCCAGTATTTTAACGGGGAGTCGCGGCGCCTGGATTGCCATCCCCGCTTTTTTCGGCATCACTTTATTTCATCTGGGAAAGAATCTGAGGCGGCTGGAGCTGGCATTGATCATCGGTACGTTTTGCGTGGCGCTGTTTGCGGCCTATAATATCCCTGAAACCGGAGTGGCTCAGCGGTTTCAATTCGCCCAGAATGATCTTCAAAAATTCGCAAAAGGAGACGTTACCGTTGGGAACAGCGTAGGGTTACGGCTTGCATCCTGGGATGCCTCCTGGCAGATGGTGAAAGATCACCTGTTGTTGGGCATCGGGCCGGGTGGGTACCAGCCGACCATTCTGGAAATGTCCCGTCAAGGAAAACTGCCCTATGCGGTCGATGTTTACCATACCCAGCCGCACAGCATCTATTTTGCCGTGCTGGTGGATGGCGGTATCGTCGGAATTATTATCCTGTTGTTTGTTCTTATCCTGCCGGTTTATATTTTTTTCCACCGGATCAGGGGATCGGGGCCGAATAAACCGGCGGCCTATGCCGGGCTTGTTCTTGCCGTGGGATATATTCATTTCGGCCTGACCGAAACAATCTTCGGCCGAAACCTGTTTGTTGCATTTTACGTGATTATGCTTGCAATGCTGCTGACGCTGACATCCAGTCCGAAAGAAGTGAGCGAGAAGTGATTTTCTCCGGAAGTGATCATTCCCGGAATTGATTATTCAATGGCAAACCGGATTTGCATTCCCACTGTATTTTCCCCCACTAAGGGATATACCTCGATAGGAGAGAAATCGGTCTTCGAAGAATCCGGAGATGATTTGTGGCCGGATGCCTTTCCTACGAGTCGTCTTAAAGGGCGAATGATGGATCCAATCGGGTCCATGACGAAACGAGCAGTTCTTCCAAGTATTTTACTGCCCCATAATCTGTTGCCGTTGGATATGATTTTGGCTTCAATGGGCAAAAAGATAAACTCGCCTACAAGCCAACCACCGACGGGCGTTAAAATCAGGTCCTGGATAGATGGTTTTTCGGCAAATGCTTCCACGCCATATTCATACAGGACATTAGAGACAAAAAAGGAATACCAGAACGATTCCCACTTGGTGTACGCATAATGGCGCGAATGCAGGTAATAAGTGGCGCCCCAGTAGGGATGCCCGATCCAGTTGAGCCACCAGTCATCCTCATCCCAGACCGGCCCGTTGGAAACATTGTCCCACCATTTTTCACCCAGATCACCAAGCGAGTTGCTTTTGTCTTCTTTATCCCAGTTGGATACACTTTCCGGCGCGGCATACAGCAAACCGATTATAATCGCCGCCGGAACGATGAGATACCCCGTATCCCGGGCGAGATAGGTATATTTGCCGAACCAGCGGCCTTCGGGGGGATTTAAGGCACTCATGTCGGGATTAAGAGGGATATTGATCGCTTCTGGCTTGGGGGGGGCATTTTTACCATTTTCCAGGGTAGAGGAGGTGGCGGCCAGTCGGTAGTGATCACGTTCAGTTGCGATTTCCGACCAGGCTGCGGACAGATGGGTTTCGGGTAGAAAATTGTATTCCAAGCCCCCAAAGGCCGGGGACGATTGAAAAGAGATGAAAATGGCAATGAAAAGCAACGCGCACCGTTTATTCTGAATACGCAGTCCTTTCCGCCACAGGCTGATCAATCTTAGCATGAATGAATGGGGTCTCTCTTCTCGAAAACTGACAATTTTATTAAGCGACCATCTCAAATCAGCATCAGCCTGTCAAGCGGGTTGTCAGTTGGTTTTGATTTTATGGGCTGGATAACTTCCTAAATTCTTCAGGGATATTGTCAAT
>JAOZUU010000556.1 GCA_029938515.1 Desulfobacterales bacterium
TGAATGAACGTTGTATTTGTTGAACTCGATCGGTGTATTGCCTGCTTGAGCTGTGAACGTGCCTGTCTGTTTCAACAGGCGGAACTGAAGAAAGGCGATCGCCCGAATATATTTGTGAATGTGGATATGGACCGGCGGCGGATTTTCACCGGCACCTGCCTGCAGTGTGAAACCGCCCTCTGCATGGAAGTGTGCCCGGTCAGCGCACTGACGCGCGACCCGGAGACGGAGGCTGTTGTCGTGGACAAGGAGAAGTGTCTCGGCTGCGGCATGTGCGTCACCGCCTGCCCTTTCGGGTACATGCATCTCGATGAATCCCTTCGAAAGGCAACCAAGTGCGATCTGTGCGGCGGCAATCCAAAATGTGTACAGATGTGTATGGCCAGGGCCCTCCATTTTGGCAGCATCAACTCACTGGCAGAACTCAAACGCAAACAGACCGATCTACGCCTGGGCCTTCGCGCTGTCCCAGACCATGAGGACGATGACCAATGATGGGTACGACGGTGATTGAAAATGGTGTCGTCAAAACCCTGTGCCGGATGTGCGACAATCGCTGCAGCATCGATGTCCACGTTCGGGATGGCAATATGGTGGAAATTACACCCGGAGAAGGAAACCCGAGCAACCAGGGCAGAATGTGTCCGCGGGGAGGCGCTGCCCTGGATATGTTCTATCACCCCGACCGTATCCGCAAACCGCTGAAGAGACAGAGCGACGGCTCATTTGTGGAAATCAGTCGCGAAACGGCGATCGCTGAAATCGCCGACAAGATGCTGGAAATAAAAAACCGCTACGGCGCCCGCGCCATGGGGGTTTGGAAGGGCGAAGCCATTGGATTCCTCCAGCAGGAGGAATACGCCCGCCGGTTCGCGCACGCATTCGGCACACCTAATTATTTTTCAAATGACTCAGCCTGTTACAATGGCAGATTTCTGGGACACATTCTGGTTACCGGCTTCTGGAATCCATTCGCTAATTATGCCAGGGCGAATCTGATACTGCTTTTCGGTACCAACCCACCCGTCAGCCACCCGCCTTTCATGGCCGAATTTGCCGATGCCAAGGCAAACGGGGCCAATCTGGTGGTGATCGATCCACGGCTGAACCCCATCGCCTGCTATGCCGACATTTTTGCCCAACCGCTGCCCGGCACCGACGGTGCCCTGGCCTGGGGTCTGATCCGTTATCTTGTGAAGGCCGGTGAATATGATCACAAACTAATTGAGCGTTACAGTATAGGGTTTGAAGCAGTCGCCGGCTACTCGGAAAAATTCACCCCTGAATATGTCGAGCAACAAACCGGTGTGTATGCCCATGTCGTGGTCAGAATCGCACAACTGATTATTGAGAATCGCCCCAAAGTCAGTTTTTACATGGGCACCGGACTTGAACACCACAACAACGGGGTTGACAGCATACGCGCCTTGGTAATCCTGTCCTGCCTCACGGGTACGCTGGACATCGATTGCGGACTCACCTGGCCGGAAGACATGCAAAGAAACAAGCTGACCCTGTATAAAGAGCTGCCGCTCGAGAAAGAAAAACCGATCGGTGCGGACCGGTTCCCGGTGCTCTACGACCTTCGTAAAGAGTGCCATTCAATGACCGCCATGGATTATATGCTCGGCAGGGGCGATTACCCGTTGAAAGGGCTCATCGTCACGGCCGCCAATCCGGCCGTAACCAATCCCAACACACGCAAAGTGGAAGAGGCCCTGGGATGCCTTGATCTCCTGGTGGTCAATGAGTTGTTTATGACCCGGACGGCACGCCTGGCAAACTACATTCTGCCGGCCGTCACATTTCTGGAACGCTCGGAGATTCACATCGACACCAAGTATCAGCGGGTCTATCTCACCAACAGGGTGGCAGATATGTCGGGCACAAAGGACGAATACATGCTCTGGCACGATCTCGCCCATCGCCTGGGGTTTGGTGAGCGCTATTTCCCATGGGAAAATGAGACCCAGGTCAACCGGTATATCCTGGAGCCTTCCGGTATCCGGCTCGAACAGCTGCAGGCCCATCCGGAAGGGATTCAATACAAACCCGTGACATTCAAAAAACATCTGTCCCGGCCCCTGCCGACAGCTTCGGGCAAAATTGAGTTAGCCTCCCCCTATCTGAAAAAGCTTGGTTTTGCGGAGATCCCTGAATACGTGCCACCCTATCACCTTCGCGAGAGATCAGATGAATATCCTTTCCTTCTCACGACCGGAGCACGCAAAACCCTGTTTTATCACTCCCGGCACCAGAACCTGGCGCATTTTCGGAAACTGCATCCCAAAGCGGAGGTTGAAATCCATCCCGATGATGCGGCCGGGCTGGGGATCAGCCACCGGGAGCCGGTTCGAATCGTATCAAGGTTCGGAGAACTGGTGATCGAGGCAAAAATCGTCCATAAAGCCGAGCTTCGCCGGGGTGTCATCGAGGTATACCACGGCTGGGAGGATTGGCGAATCAACTTCACCACCTTTGACCATATCAACGACCCGATCAGCGGTTTTCCCCTTTTGAAGGGAGTGCC
>JAOZUU010000557.1 GCA_029938515.1 Desulfobacterales bacterium
AACATATCTTAAAAGTACTCGGGATGTGCAATGGCCGTGTCGAAGGTGAAAGGGGGGCTGCCAAAATCCTTAATATCAATCCATCGACATTACGCAAGCGCATGCGAAAACTAAAAATTCCCTTTGGAAGAACAACTGGTTACCAAATTAGATAGTGGCTGTCTCCATCGACGATTTTTCCCCACTAACCAGTGGCTGAGAAAGTAATTGTATTATGTTGATATTA
Source organism: Desulfobacterales bacterium (assembly GCA_029938515.1). Classification (GTDB taxonomy): domain Bacteria; phylum Desulfobacterota; class Desulfobacteria; order Desulfobacterales; family QNYZ01; genus QNYZ01. Next base: position 227 of record JAOZUU010000557.1, read on the forward strand.
TACGGTATTTTCACAAAACAATCAATGCATCAGCAACAAAAGGTTCACCCCCCTTAAAGAGAATCGGGTTGATGTCTATTTCTTTTATTTCAGTGTGAATCAGAGCAAGCTTACTGAGGATCGACAAAAGAGATACGAGCAATTTGAGATTGATTTCGGCCATTCCCCTGTATCGGGTGAGCAATGTAAAAGACTTGATATCGCGTAAAATCTCGTCTGCTTCACCCACACTAAGAGGAGCGATACGGTACGAAACATCGCCCAGTGCCTCGGTAAAGATCCCTCCAAGTCCAAATGCCAGGCAGTGACCAAACTGTTCGTCCAGGGTGAGTCCGGCAAGAAACTCCCGTTTATCTTGAAACATCTCCGCTACTATTACAGGTAGTTGTTGTCCAGCCCGCTGTTGAATATCTTGATACGCATTTTGCACACTCCGGGAGTCGGCAAGATGCAGGTGGACCAGTCCCTTTTCTGTTTTATGCATAATTGTTGGATCGCAAGCCTTTAGGACAACCGGGCAGGAGATCTTTTCAGCTGCTTTAATTGCTTCTTCCTCGCTGTAACACAGGGCTTCTTTGACCACAGGGATTCCATATGATGCGAGTAGTTTTTTTGCCGCATACTCATCCAGCGCAGTTTGTTTTTTCTCTGTCGCTTCCCTGATTATTCTGTAAGCAGTTTCTGTTGCCTTAAGTTCCGAGGGCGGCGTAAATGGTTCTCTATCCTGTATAGATTTGTATTTCACTAAAGCGGAGATTGCATGGGCTGCTTTTTCGGGGGAATCAAATACCGGAACGTTGTTGTCCTCATAATCTTGGGTAAACTGATCCGATCTGTCAAAAAATGAGGAAACGGTCATGGGGATGTTGTTGTTAAACGGTACCTGTACACTATCCTTTAGATCTTTTGTTGCCCCCTTTATTACCTCTTCAAGGGATGCTCCGGGTATTAGTCCAGGTCTATACGGATATATAGCCGCCAAAAAGCCGGTAGACATTGCACCATGGAGAACAATTCCATCAACTTCGCCACTTTTCATCAGCAGGTCCGGAACGGTGGAGGTCATCGTATCCATATTGAGATCAAAGGTAAAATCGACCGGATTGGCGCAAGGTGCATGAGAAGGAAGCAAAGGTTTGATCCTTTTCTGCAGATCTTCTGAGAAGGGTGGCATCTCACAACCGTTGGCTTCACAAGTGTCTGCGATAGCCGAACCCGGCCCCCCGGAATTAGTTATGATACCGATTCGGTTGCCTCTGATTTTCGGTTGAGTGGCAAGAGTCCAACCGATACCATAGAGCTCTTCCACCGAATAAACCCGGATAATACCCGCTTGCTTGAAAAGCCCGTCATAGAGATAGTCCTTTCCTGCCATGGCTCCGGTATGGCTGAGACCGGCACGTCCCCCCGCTTCCGACCCGCCGATATATTGGGCAATTACAGGTTTATTGGGCGTTATCCTGCGTGCAACGCGTAAAAAACGTTTTACATCGCAAATCGATTCAATATACATGGAAATTGCTGTTGTCTGGTCGTCTTCGCCTAAATACTCAAGGACATCCGTTATGTTCACATCCGCTTCATTGCCGACACTGACGGCTTTGCTCAACCGAATACCGCGTTTTCCTAGATAATCAAATGACTGGGTCACATAGGTGCCGCTTTGGGAGATAAACCCGAGCTTGCCGGGTTCTCCAATAATTGGACAAACCGTGGTATTAAGTGAGATATCACGGTTGATAATTCCCATGCAGTTGGGTCCCACAAAGCGAATATTGTATTTTCGGGCCAACTCTTTTAGTTTCTCTTCCAGTTTCACCCCTTCAGAACCGGCTTCTTTAAATCCAGCTGTTACTACAATGGCATATTTTGTTCCAATTTTGCCAAAGGCCTCAAAAACTGGAAGAAGATGCACGGCGGGAACCACGAATATCGCCAGATCAGGAGCTTTTGGCAGGTCAAACGGTGATGCATATGCCGGAAAGCCCAGCACTGTTTTTTCCTTGGGATGCACCGGGTAAAATTCTCCTTTAAACCCATCCTTTAGAATACTCAAACCATGCAACGTCCCCATCTTCTGAGGATTATTGCTGGCGCCAACAATTGCTATGGAGCTGGGATTCATTAATGAATGAAAAAATGATCTGGACACGGGTTGTCTCCTGCTAAAAATAGTGCGTGGAAAATCGACAAATCAGACTAAAAATTCCTCTCGATTTAACTGTTACGTAAACTCCCATTATATCGTGAAACATGTTATAATGAATACTCAAACAGTGATGGTGTCGTAAAAACTC
>JAOZUU010000558.1 GCA_029938515.1 Desulfobacterales bacterium
TCAAGAATATTATCAAGGAGATGGTGTCGTAGAAAAAAGCCGAAAAAAATGAACGTCGAGGTAAGCAAAGACTCCGACATCGAACATCGAACGTCGAACATCGAATGAAAAAACACCAACTTTAGGCACCCCAGTTAAATAGGGCTTCGCTGATAAAGGATAGTACTCGGGTTGCGAATAGGCTGTAGGTTTTCTTTGCGTCTTTGCGTCTTCGCCGGTGTCCCTGCTGCGAGAGACTTTTTCGGTTTCGCTTTATCCGGATTAGGAGGTTAAAATAATGGATTGGAAAAAAACAACCTGTATATTGTGAGCGAATCTCTGTGGGCTTGAGGTTCGAGTCGAGAACAATCGTATAGTTAGAGTGCGCGGGGATAAGGATAACCCTTTCAGCGAGGGCTATGCCTGCCGTAAGGGTTTGAACATCATGTATCACCAGCACCATGCCGACCGGCTCATGCATCCGCTGAAGAAGGTCGGAGACACCTTTGAGAAAGTATCCTGGGACCAGGCCATCGACGAAATCGCCGAAAAACTCTCCACCCTGATCAATCAACACGGTCCGCGTTCTTTTGCTCTGATGGGGGGCGGTTCAATCGGCTGCGCATTGCAGGGTATGTTTGCCATTAACCTGCTTCGAGGCTTAGGTTCACAATACTTTTATAACGCCTTGGCTCAAGAGCTGACCGGCAGGTATTGGGCCGATGGAAAGACCTATGGCAACCAAAGCCTTCACGCCAGACCACACCTCGATAAAACGGATATGCTCCTTGTTTTTGGGTGGAACCCGATGATGAGCCATCATACACCTCAGGCGCGCCGTGTGCTTACCAAATTTGGGAAGGATCCTGACAAACTGCTTGTGGTCGTCGATCCGCGCATTTCGGAAACCGCCAAAATAGCTGATATCCATCTGCCCATCAAACCAGGTACGGATGCCCTCTTGTACCGGGCCATGATCTCCATAATTCTGAATGAAGGATGGCACGACCAGGGATACATAGAAAAACATGTAAGCGGCTTTGAAAAGATCGAGTCTTTTTTCACCGATTTTGATGCAAAGGCAGCCATAGAGGTTTGTGAACTGGATTATAACAGGGTAAAAGAGGTCTGCCATCTGTTTACGACCCGAAAGTCCTGCCATCACAGCGACCTTGGAGTCCTCATGAACCGGCACAGCACACTCATCTCTTATCTTGAAACAGTTCTCAGGGCTGTGTGTGGACGAATCGGTGTTGAAGGCGGAAATATCTTTCCAGTCAGTTTGCGTGGAGGAGTACGAAAGAGAACTGCCGATACTGATGAACGGGAATCCCGGTACTGGCGCACCCTTGTTACGGATTATCCGGGCATAACCAGGGTGTATCCTCCCAATGTGATGCCCGAGGAGATCATGTCTGACCATCCGGACAGACTTCGCACGGTAATAGTGAGCGGCGCCAATCCGCTGAGGTCTTTTGCCGACACCTCGGCCTATGAAGAGGCCTTTAAACAACTGGACCTGCTGGTAACCATTGAAGTGGCCATGACCGAAACCGCTGCCCTTTCTGATTATGTACTCCCCGCCTTATCCGCCTATGAATCGTGGGACGCAGGTCTTGTCCTTTGGGAAGGAGGTTTTCCAAAGATCTTTCTGCAGATGCGCCATCCTGTGCTGGAACCGGAGGGGGAGCAGATCGAAGCCGGTGAGATATTCCTGCGGTTAGCCGATCGCTTAGGATTAGTTCCTGAAATACCGGACGCGCTTTATGATACGGCTGATGAAGGGGACCGATTAAAGTTTGGGATGGCTTTGCTTGAATATTTGAAGTCTAATCCCAAGGCCGGCAAGAGTATGCCTTACGTTCTTGGCAAAACGCTCGGGAAAAAATTGGGCTCCGTCCAATTAGCTTCTTTTTGGGGGGCTCTGCAAAGCCTGCCACCCGCAGGCCATGAAATGGCGGCACGGGTGGGATTTCATCCCGGACCCGGTCTTGGAGAAGAAATTTTTGAGTCTATCCTGCAACATCCTGAAGGTATCTGCGTTGGCGAAGTGGACGTCGATAAATGGGACCATTTACAGGCCCTCGCCACAGAAGACGGGCGAATTAACCTCAATGTCCCCGAGATGACAGACTGGATTCAAGAGATTGATCCGGCCATGGAAGCAGAAAAACTCAAAGAGGATGAAGAAGAGTACCCGTTCATCATGTCCTCGGGCCGACACATGGACTACAACGCCAATACACAGATGCGGGATCCTGCATGGAACAAGGGAAAAAGGGCATGCACGGCGATCATGCACCCTGGGGACGCGGAAAAGCTCGGTTTCAAAGACGGGCAGATGGTAAAGGTAACGACCGAGGCCGGTGAAGAAACCCTTGAACTCCAGGTTACGAACTCCACCAGACCGGGCTACATTATGATACCGCACGGGTTTGGTCTGGTTTTCCAGGGTAAAACATACGGGGCCAACGCCAACCGATTGGCCAAAAACACCCACCGGGATCGGATTGCGGGAACCCCCTATCACCGATATATTCGATG
>JAOZUU010000079.1 GCA_029938515.1 Desulfobacterales bacterium
CTCGGCCAGAGCCGTTTGACAACTGCAGCACCAGTAGATCGGTTTTTTGCTGCGGAAAAGGCTCCCCTCCATGGCAAACTTGCAGCATTCCGCGGCGATAACGGCTTCGTACGAATAATTCATGGTCAGATAGGGGCGATCCCATTCCCCCATCACCCCCAGCCGTTTAAATTCATTGCGCTGGATGTCGATGTACTTCTCGGCATAAGCCCGACAGCGTTTGCGCACCTGAGCCTGGGTCATCCCCTTTTTTTTATCTTTCAGCTCTTTGTCCACATTGTGTTCGATGGGCAACCCGTGGCAATCCCAGCCCGGCACATAGACGGCATCATGCCCCGTCATCTGGCGAGAGCGGACGATAATGTCTTTCAAAATTTTATTTAAAGCCGTGCCGATGTGGATATGGCCATTGGCGTAGGGAGGGCCATCGTGCAAAATAAACCGCTTTTTATGGGCGGATTGTTTTCGCAAGGTTTCATAAAGATGGTCCGCTTCCCAGGCTTTCAGCTGTTCCGGTTCACGCTGGGACAAATTGGCCTTCATGGGAAATTTAGTTGAAGGCAGGTTCAGTGTTTTTTTATAGTTCATATATCCTCCGGCAACCGATTATTGCTCAACAAAAAAATGAGCTCGCCGGTTTTTGGCCCAGGCGGATTCATCACTACTCGAATCCACCGGGCGTTCCTCCCCGTAACTGACCGTTCGAATCCGGCTGGTATTAACCCCCAGATCCATTAGAAACGCACGCGCACTTTCCGCGCGCCGATCCCCCAGGGCCAGGTTGTATTCTACCGTTCCCCGTTCATCCGTATGCCCTTCGATGACAATACCGGCTTGAGGGCTGTTCCGTAACCATTCGGATTTTTCCATTAGAACCGCCTGGGCTTCGGGAAGCAATGCGGAGCTGTCATATTCAAAATAGATATCATCATTTTCAAATCTTTCACGAGCCATCCGGGCCGCGCTGGTTTCCTCCCCTCCCAATGCTCCGGACTTGTCATCACTCAATCCCTTTTCCGATACATCCGATCCGCTGCCCAGGGTCTCCTGATCCAACGCGCCCTGTTTCACGCCCGTCTTTCCAGCGTCAGTGACGGCCTGATTACCCGATTTATCCAATGAGGGATGGACTGTCCGTATTTGTTTCTTTGAGCATGCGCCGATAAATAACAACCCGACACTGATAAGTATAACCATTGACAGTTGAGTCCAGTTTCTTCCAAATCGCATCCGGGTGCTTCCTTTCATTGTTCCCCCTTTTAATATTTTTTTAATCGATAAGTACCCTTCATTCGTTCAGGTGCAATTGCTTCAACATACGGATTCGGTCCTGAATCAATAATAAATCGATCCATTCCTCAAAAAGACCGATCAGTCGCTTCCTGGATGTAAGCCCCAGACGGGCATCCAATCTGTTTCGGGCGCTTAACAAATCCGATCGATCCGGTTCAATCGAAAGCAAATGACGATAAATTTCAAGGGCTTCCGTATCTTTACCCTGGTCTTCAAGTACCCGGGCCATGGTGGCGGTATATATTGATGGCGTCTCGCCCATTAATTCTCCGACTTCAAGTCTTTATCATTTTTTTGACCTGCCGGTGGCATTTTTATAATCAACTCACCGTCCTTAACAACGCCCAATTCCCGCCGGACAATGCTTTCAACATACTGGTGATCATTTTTGAGCCGATAAATCCTGCGGGTCAGTGCCTGATTTTCAGCGGTGATTTCAGCATTGACGGCAATTATAGCGGCCTTTTCCTTGCGAAGTTTGAGCAGATCCATCAGCCCCCACTCGCCTAAGATACCCATCAGCATAAGGAATACCAAACCAAAAACGGCGAGAAACTGGGGGAGATTGCCCCTTCTCTTTTTCCCCTTTTTCATACGTTTGGTCATTTAGCATCTGTTTTGAACTGTTTCAATCAATTTGATTGTTATTTAGAAAAAAACCTTGACATAGATCGAATAAATTGCCATTTTTGTGGTTTAATTAATACAGCATCAATTAATCAAGATCTTGTGAGGAAACAAAAAAGGAGAATGACAATTGGCAAACCATAAATCAGCCATCAAACGGGCGCGTCAGAACACGATCCGCCAAATTCGCAACAAATCGGTTAAAACCAGAACAAAAAATGTCGTTAAATCAGTCAGATTGGCGGCAGACCAAAATAATCTCGATCTGACGGTTCAGCGACTGGACGAGGCCAAATCCATGCTTGCCAAGGCGGCTAAAAAAGGGGTTATCCATAGAAATGCCGCTTCCCGCAAAATCTCCCGTCTTTCTAAACTGGTTAATACGCTTCGCGCCTGATCGCTTAAAAATCCTCGATCAAACGGTTATAAATTTTTTCCGCCAGGCGAACGGAGAGTTGCTGGATGGCTTCCCGGCGGTTTAGCTCGGTTGCGAGTCTGCTTGCACCCACATCATATGTCTCCCGGGCGGTAACGCTTCGCGTCGCCCAAATTGCCTGGTCTTTTTTGTTGGTCAGTTTAAGATCCACCCCCACGATGACTTCCCGTTCAACCGACCCCCCCGCTTCTGTCTGGGTAATGGTCCGGGTAAGGACCGATGCAATCTCACCGTATAAAATACCATCGGCCGTTTCATCGTCGTCAGCCAGGGCATTTTTCCGGCGAATAATAAATTCATTGGTCAGATCATTGGTAATCGTATTTTCAAGACCGACCTCATTGGTCCGATTGACAAACAAAGGAATTGAGACCGCTCTGATTCCACCGGGGATCTCTCCGCCGCCTGGAAAACGGTATCCGCAGGCGCAAATAAAGAGTCCCGTTGCCACCAACAGCCAGATGCTTCTTTGATTCAATCTGTTCACCATAATGTCCTGTCAATGGTGATCTTCCCGATACCCGTGAAGAAAATCTCTTTTTTAAATTAAACGACTACGTTGACCAGCTTCTTTTTCACCACAATGGTTTTTCGCACCGGTTTTCCATCGATAAATTTCAGTACCCGTTCATCGGTCAATGCCATTTCCTCAAGCCGGCTGTCGGAAATATCAGCAGGAACGGCCAACCGGCTTCTCAACTTGCCGTTTACCTGAAGGACCACGGTAACCTGGTCCTTAACCAGAACGTCCTCCCGGTAGGACGGCCAGGGAGCCAGAAGAATACTTTCTTCATTCCCAAGTGCCTCCCAGATCTCTTCCGAAAAATGCGGCACCATGGGCGAAAGCAAAAGGACGATGGATTCCAGGGTGCGCCGCATGACCGCTGCGTCAAGATCATCGGCCTGGACCGGATCGATTCCGTGGGCAATATTGACCAATTCCATAACAGCACTGATGGCCGTATTGAAATGAAATCGGTTCTCGATATCCCGTGTCACCTTTTCAATGGTTTGATGGGTTTTACGGTAAAGCGCCTTCGTCGGGTCGCCCAGGTTCTCCGGTCCGCTGTTGTAAGCGACTATTCCCTGAACACGGTCAAACCACATTCGCACCAGTCGCCATACCCGGTTTAAAAAGCGATAGCTGCCCTCCACCCCTTCTTCGCGCCATTCGAGGCTTCTTTCCGGCGGCGCGGCAAACAGGCAAAAGAGCCGGGTCGTATCCGCTCCGTAACGTGCCAGCAGATCCTCGGGATCCACCACGTTCTTTTTCGACTTGGACATCTTTTCAACCCGCCCGATAACGGCGAGAGAATGACATTTTTTACACCGTCGTTCTTCACCATCTCCGTCACTCTCATCCGGGCCGAGCCAACCGTGCTCTTCACAGCGAACCGTCTCCTTACAGACCATCCCCTGGGTTAACAGCCGGGTGAACGGCTCGCGATAGCCCACAAGACCCTCATCCTTGAGCACCCGGGTAAAATAACGCGAATACAACAAATGCAATATGGCGTGCTCCACCCCACCGATGTACTGATCCACCGGCATCCAGTAATCCACGGCATCTTTTCTAAACATTCCGCCGTCGTGACGGGGACTGCAATACCGCTCGAAATACCAGGACGACTCCACAAACGTATCCATGGTATCGGTTTCCCGATGGGCATCGGTGTTGCCGCAGGCCGGGCAGGTCGTTTTATAAAAAGATTCAAGCTCGGGCAACGGTGAGCGGCCGCCGGACAGCAGCGAGGCTTCTTCGGGCAGACGAACCGGCAGATCGTCGTACGGTACAGGCTTAACGCCGCAGCTGGGGCAATGGATAATGGGGATCGGCGTGCCCCAATAGCGTTGCCTGGATATTCCCCAATCCCGCAAGCGGTAATTGACCGTCCTCTGGCCATGACCGTGGCTTTCCAGATAAGCGGCGATCTCATCCATGGCGCGGGTATTGGGCATTCCATCGAATTGCCCGGAGTTCACCATCAGCCCTTCCCCGGTATAGGCGGCTTCCATTTTGTCCGGTGAAAGATCTTCATCCGGCGAGTTGACCACCACGACAATATCCAGGTCGTATTTACGGGCGAATTCAAAATCCCGCTGATCATGAGCCGGAACAGCCATCACGGCCCCGGTGCCGTATTCCATCAAGGCAAAATTCGCCGTGAATATCGGAATCTTTTTCCGGGTGGCCGGATTCAGACACCACGCGCCCGTGAAAACTCCCTCTTTCTCGTATTGATCCATGGCGCGGCTGGTTCGTTCCTGAAGGGAGATCCGTTCGATAAAATCGGCCACCGCCTGCTGCTGTTCCGTGCCCTGGGCCAATTGGGAAACCAGGGGGTGTTCCGGTGCCAGACACATGAAGGTGGCCCCGAAGATGGTATCCTGGCGGGTGGTGAAAACAGGAATGGTTATACCCTGACCGTCCACGGGAAACCGGATTTCCGCGCCGTGGCTTTTACCGATCCAGTTTTTTTGCATGGTCACGACTTCTTCCGGCCATCCGGGAAGCCGATCACAATGAATCAGCAGGTCTTCGGCATAATCGGTGATGCGGAAAAACCACTGGGACAGCTTCTTTTGGCGAACCGGTTGATTGCACCGCCAGCATGCCCCGGCCTCGACCTGTTCATTGGCCAGCACAGTCTGACATGATTCACACCAGTTGACGAAAGATTCTTTCCGGTAGGTCATCCCCTTTTCGTACATTTTCAGGAACAGCCATTGTTCCCACTGATAGTATTCGGGCCGGCAGGTGGCGATTTCACGATTCCAGTCATAGCTGAGTCCGAGCCGCTTTAATTGAGCCCGCATGGCATCGATATTATCATATGTCCATCGAGCCGGATGGCTATCGTTGGCAATAGCGGCATTTTCCGCCGGCATACCGAAGGCGTCCCACCCCATGGGATGGAGGACATTCAATCCCCGCATCCTTTTATATCGGGCAATCACATCACCAATGGCATAATTGCGCACATGCCCCATATGGATTTTCCCCGACGGATAGGGAAACATTTCCAGGACGTAATACTTCTCTTGGTCAGGATTTTCAGTGACATTGAATACACCCGATTCCGACCAGCGAGTGTGCCATTTTTTTTCAATCTTTTGATGGTTGTAGGTTACTTCCATGAAATTTTGTCTTTTTGGGTTGTTTTTCCAAGAATCGTCAATAGCCCTTTACAGTCACCCGGGCGACTGATGTTTGGCACGTTATGCCACAAGGGATATCAAATAGCAAGCAGGCGGTTCGTCACAAAAAAAACTGACCCATAGAAATCGATTGACTTGTTTGTGACAATTTTCTATTTTGAAAGATTACATAATAACCGTTAATAATTTAGGGATTTAATAATGAGCAACATATTGATTAACGCCGTTGATTCGGAAGAATGCCGGATCGCCAAAGTCCTGGATGGACAACTGGAAGAATTTCATATCGAAAACACCGGTCGACAGATTACCCATGGCAATATATTCAAGGGAATCATCACCCGGGTTGAGCCGAGTCTGCAGGCGTCTTTTGTCGACTACGGCGGCCCAAAACACGGCTTTTTACAAAAGCACGAAATCCACAGTGACTACTATGTTGAAGATTCGGGGGATAATCGTTCCATTAAATATATGATCAAACGTGGTCAGGAGCTATTGGTTCAAATCACCAAGGACCCGGAAAACAATAAAGGGGCCATGCTGACCACCCTTATCTCCCTGCCGGGACGATACATGGTTTTAATGCCGGGAAGTGAAACCAAGGGCATCTCCCGGAAAATAGAGGATGAGAAAGAGCGCCGACGCCTGAAAAAAATCATCAACGATCTAAAGGTCCCTGACGGATACGGCCTTATTATCCGCACGGCCGGAAAAGGATGCGCCAAAACGGTTATTTCAAAAGATTTTCGGTACCTGATGCGTCTTTGGAAAAGCATCAAGGGCAATGTGATGAATGTTCAGGCGCCGGCACTTTTATACCAGGAACGCAACCTGGTGGAACGCTCCCTGAGGGATTATTTTACCCCCGATATCACCGAAATACTCATTGATGATGAAACCGTGTACCGTCAAGCCAAACAATTCATGCGAATTATTTCTCCCAAGTACGAACGAATCGTCAAGCATTACAAGGGAACAAAACCGATTTTTAGCAAATACGAGCTTGAAAGCCAGATCGCGACGATTTACGAAAACCGGGTATCGTTAAAATCAGGCGGCTCCATCGTCATCGATCCCACGGAAGCGCTGGTATCGATCGACGTGAATTCGGGCAAGGCAACCTCGGCAGGTTCCATCGAGAAAACCGCTTATCAAACCAACCTCGAAGCGGCCGAAGAAATCACCCGTCAGCTGAGATTAAGAGATCTGGGCGGCCTGATTGTTCTTGATTTCATCGATATGAAAGATGAAAAGCACAAGCGCAAAGTGGAACAGGATGTAAAAAAACATCTTAAGCAGGACAAAGCCAAATCGAACGTTGGTCGTATTTCCCGGTTCGGCTTGCTGGAAATGTCCAGGCAGCGCCTGCGCCCCTCGATTCGCTTCGGCAGCTATGAAAGTTGCCGTTTCTGCCGTGGCAAGGGATCGGTTCCATCGGTGGAAACCCTGGGATTAAAATTTCTGAGGGAACTAAGCCTGCAAACCCTGAAAAATAATTTGACCGCCGTCCGTGGAATCGTTCCCAGGGAAGTAGCCGACTATTTGCTGAACAAAAAGAGAAAGGAGATCGTCGATCTCGAAAACCGACGGAATATCGAAGTGATTATCGAAGCCAGCGACCGGATGATCTCCGGAGAAAGTGATATTGTCAGTAGCTGAGTCAGGATAAAAGGAGGAACCATGCCTTATCAAAACAAAAGCGACAGATCCAAGGCCATCCTCGCCATCCTTGTGGTTCTTGCCATGATTGTTGCAGCGATTTTTTTCGGTTTAAAATTTCTAGGGAAAAAACCGTTAGATAAATTACAACAATTGAGCGATAAAGAAGAATTGGCTGCCACCGCTACAAAAAAATCTCCGGCTGAAAAAAAACCACCCATTGATTATAATGACAGCCAGGATATAATGGCTCGACGCAAGGCCGAACTGGGTTTGGACAAAAGCGTCGATATGATCGTCCGTCCCGGCGAAACCATTAAGATCGGCGATGCCCTCGTTTCGGTCGACGAGGTATTGGACAAGATCCGGTTGAAAACCGGTGCCATCGCTGAGCAGAATATCAGCGACAGTTCCAGTACCGAGACCGCCCGCCGCCTGGTCAAGCTGCCGGCCGCATTGGAAAAGCTGAAAGATCTGGATGAAGAGTATCGGGAGCTTGAAAAACAACTGGCGGCCCCCTCGAAATCGCTTGATCCCGAGGTTGAAAAAAAAGTGCGGGAGCGACAGAAAGAAGTGGCCGAACTGGTGCATACCTATCGCCGCTATCAGGATGTTCTTAAAAAACTGGAAGGTGCCAGAAAAAAGCTGGAAGACGCGAAAGGTGAGCAAATCGCCGCGCTAACCAAAGAGATCGATGCCTTAAATAAAGAGAGAACGGAATTGGAAGAGGCTATCCTGATCCGTATCGGCACGGATCAGGACCTGGATGCTTACGGAATTTATGTGGTGAAACCAAAGGATAATATCTGGAATATCCATTTTCAATTTCTAAAAGACTATTTTACCCACAAGGGGGCGATTTTATCACCCATGGACGATGAACCGACCCCAAAGGGAGAAAGTTCCGGCGTGGGCCGTCTGTTGAAATTTTCCGAAACCATGGTCTATATTTATAATATCCGGGAAAAGAAGCTCGATACGGATTTAAACCTGATTCAGCCGATGAGCAAAATCGTGGTGTTCAACCTGGCCCGGGTCTTTGCCATGCTGGAAAGTATCGATTACAGCGAAGTGGGCCGCATCCGCTTTGACGGTGAAACGTTATGGCTGCCCGCGAAGAATGATTGATGGCGTCGTAAAGTTGACGTTTCCCCTAGGATCACAATAGGATCACAATAGGATCACAAAGAAATATTTGACGGGAACATTAATTTAAAGTATATACGCGCCATTTTACAGATTGCGGAAACTATAATATTCACTTTTACGCGTGATTAACTGACAAGGAGGTCTGACATTGATTAATATCGCCTATGCGATGGGCCAGGGAGGCGCCCAGGGAGCCTCGGGGGCCGGCGGATTCGCGTCGTTCATCCCCCTGATTTTGATGTTTGTTATTTTTTATTTTCTGCTTATCCGACCCCAGCAAAAAAAATCCAAGGACCACCGGGAGCTGATCAATAACCTCAAAAAAGGGGATCGGATCATTACTTCCGGCGGGATCTATGGGCGTATAACGGCGGTTTCGGATACCATGCTGACCGTCGAAATATCCGACAGGGTTCGGGTGAAACTCAACCGGTCCAATGTGGCCGGCCTGGCCCAGGCGGCCGCACCGCCACCCCCCTCAAAGAAAAAAAAGGAACCCGCCGATACAAAATAGCCGGTAAACCGGACAGCCCTGGATGATTTAGCCGGACCCCTCCGGCTTTAAAATTCGGGGTTTTCATTTATCGGATGTCCGGTGCAACGAAAGGAAGCGCAACTTGAAAAAGATATCGTGGCGAACCCTCAGCGTTATTGTCGTGATCGTGGTGGCGCTGGTGTACGTCTTCCCCACATTTAAGCCGACCT
>JAOZUU010000559.1 GCA_029938515.1 Desulfobacterales bacterium
TCCAAACCAAAATCCGGCGCAATCTCGGGCCAATTTATTATTTCCGAGGCCCTAAGTGGTTCATCGTTCAGGGTTCAAGGTTAAAAAGCTGAACTGGTTGATCTATATTTGAATTATACTACCAATGGTAATCCTGGTATCTTTTCAAAATGGCGATCCTTACTGAAAAGGGTCAGACCCTGCTGAAAGGCCGTGGCCGCAATCCAGATATCATTGGTGGGAATCGGATTCCCTGTTTTTCTTAATTCATCCAAAATGAAGGCATAAAACTCAACCGTACCCTCGTCTACCGGATAGACCCGAACCCGCGGGGAATCGAGAAAAAGATCCAATTCATCCCGGTTTTTCTTTTCGTATTTTCCGCCCTTAAATCCTGAAACAAGTTCGCCTATGCAAATAACGGAAATACCGATGAGGGATGTTTTCCGTAAAATTTCGATTATATCCGGCTCTCCCTTCATCGCGAGAGAATAGATATTGGTATCGATCAGCAGTCGTTTCAATCCCATAGCTCCCTATCGATACGTCGCTCCCGATCAATTTTTCCCTGGATGTATTCGAACTCATCGTTAGACCATGACCCGAACAGCGCATCCAGGTCATGGTATTGCTTGGTATAACGCTTATCTTTCTCTAGTCCGAACTGTTTGCGTAAAGATGACAGCACCAGCTGATTAACGCTGGTTTTTTTTTCTCCGGCTTCTTTTTTCATGCGAGTGTTTAGCTCTTCATCGACCCCGCGGATGGTTAATATCGCCATGACCATCTCCTGACAGCATTATTTGAATGCTTTTTAGTTTCATTAATTATAAGCATCATTTCATAAACTGGTCAAGAAAAATGATCCTTTCATGACAACCTGGGTTGACAAAACTATCCTGCCTGGATAATTATCAAGAAAAAGATGGGCTGAAGCCTGTTATTTATTACGCAATATAGATTTTATTTATAAGTGATAAAGACCATTTAAAAACGTTTAATTTCGTTCAAGTTCAAGTCGAAGATCCCGGACTTTGAGCGGGGGAAGACGGAAAATTTAACCACAGGAATATTATGAATATTTCGAGGATTAAATTTCTTGTCTGACGCCGAAATTGGGCGAAAGGAGACGTTTTTAAAGGTCTTTTAAAGCCACGAAGGCGAAGCGATGCCAGCAGGCATCTATTTGTGTTGTGGCTTTTTTTGTTCGAAAATCGGAGGAAATGATGAGAAAACTGTTGCTGGCTATTTTTCTGTTGAACTTGATGCTTTTGCCGGCCATGCCGGTTATGGCCCATTTTGGCATGCTGATTCCTTCGGATTCCATGATTATGCAGGAGGACGATCGAAATATCCATTTAACCCTTTCCTTTTCCCATCCCTTTGACGGGCAGGGCATGCCCATGGTCCGGCCAAAATTAGTGGGCGTTTTTGCCGAAGAAAAACAAATCGATTTAAAAAACCGCCTCAAGGCGGCCCAGGTAATGAATAATGAAGCCTGGACAGCGGATTATCCGATAAATCGTCCCGGCGTGTACCAGTTCTTCATGGAACCTCAACCTTACTGGGAACCGGCTGAAGACAGCTTTATTATCCATTACACCAAAACGATTATCGCCGCTTTCGGGGACGAGGAAGGCTGGGATACGGAACTCGGCCTTAAAACGGAAATCGTCCCCCTTTCCCGGCCCTTTGGGCTTTATACCGGCAATATCTTTCAAGCGATGGTCAAACTGGATGGTAAGCCCGTTCCCCACGCGTTGGTGGAGATCGAATATTACAACCAGGATGGCCGCGCCCGGGCGGCGACCGACTTCATGGTCACCCAGACGGTCAGGGCCGATGCTGACGGCGTATTTGCGTACAGCCCGCCGGTATCCGGCTGGTGGGGGTTTGCCGCATTAAACAATGCTGATTTTAAGCTGCAACACGATGGCATGGACAAGGATGTGGAACTGGGCGCCATCATTTGGGTGTTATTTCACGACTGGAAGATGAAGTAATCATGCACATTTCCGAAGGAATATTATCCGGTCCGGTCCTCGGCAGCGGGATCGCCATCGCGGCCATCGGAACGGCCGTGGGACTAAAAAAACTCGACTACGAAAAAATTGCCCGGGCGGGCATTTTTTCCGCCGCCTTTTTTGTGGCCTCGCTGGTGCATGTTCCCGTAGGGCCGGCCAATGTCCATCTGGTCCTGAATGGTCTGGTGGGCCTATTTCTCGGGTGGGGGGCCTTTCCCGTCATTTTGACGGCGCTCATTCTGCAGGCTGTTTTTTTTCAATTTGGCGGCATTACCACCCTGGGAGTCAATACGGCCATCATGGCTGTTCCCGCCGTTTCCGTCCGATACCTGTTCGGACCCCTCATTTGGAAAAAACCGATGATTTCCCAAGCTGCCGCCTTTGCCTGCGGGTTCACCGCCGTTTTACTGGGAGCCATACTCACCGGAGCGGCCTTGCTGTTTACTGGTCAGGAATTTCTCGAAATCACCGGGATTCTGGTGGCTGCCCATCTGCCGGTAATGATTATCGAAGG
>JAOZUU010000080.1:0-7615 GCA_029938515.1 Desulfobacterales bacterium
CTTAACGAAGGAAGATACAGGATGTGGGCACTGACGCCCTTAATTATAGGGATTATCGGGTTGTGTCTACTGCCCTTTTTTGCCGGGGCATATCTGATTGAAGTTGTCATGATGTACTTTGTCTACATCATCCTTGCCCAAAGTTACCGCCTAATCGTTACGATACATGACTGGCAACTATATCATGTTGTTTTGTACGGTGTGGGTGCTTACGCCAGCGGCATGATAGCCAAGAATTTCGGTATTCCGGTCTTCGTGGCCATCCCCCTGGGAGGCGTGATGGCAGGGCTGATGGGCATGGCGATCACCCTGCCTTTGCTAAGAACCAAGGGGTGGGGATTTTATATCGCCACCTATGGACTAGCGGAATTAATCAGGTTATCCTGGCTTAAGTTTCGCAATCCCTTTGGAGGCTCCACTGGGATAATCAATATCCCCTACCCCCCAGTCGTTGCAGGGATAGATTTCAGCGAGGGCACCCCCTACTACTACTTCAGCCTTGGAGTAATGCTCGCCGTATTGTATATGTTGTATCGTATAGAGAAATCGCAGATAGGTGATTCTTTTAAGGCTATTTCAATGGACCCGGAGCTGGCAGCGTCTACAGGGATCGACATCCCCCGACACAGGCTGATGGCTTGTGCAATCGGTGGCTTTTTTGCAGGGATTGCCGGTGGCCTACTTGTTCACCGTCTGGGTGCAGTGGATCCGAAATTGTTTAACATCGTCACCATGCTGTACCTCCTCATCTGGGTGGTGGTTGGGGGTACCAAAACCTTCTGGGGTCCTATAATCGGGGTATTTGTTATGCATACCCTTTTTGAACTCTCACGTCCGCTAATACAGATAAGGCCAGCGTTTTTTGGCCTTTCCATGATTTTTGTCTTAGTCTTTATGCCCGGGGGTATTGAGAGCTTGATCTCGAAGGCTGTCGATCGATGGCGAAGGTTACGTAACATGCCGAGAGCGGAAGCAGAATGAAACTACTCCTGAATAAGATTTTGAAACACAAAACGATTAATATTTTTATATATATTATATTAATATAGAGGAGAAACGTGGCTTGTGTCAATACTTGAAGTGAAGACATTGAGTATGCACTTCGGCGGTCTTGCCGCACTAAGTAATCTTAATCTCACTATCCAGGAAGGCGAAATAAGAGGAATAATTGGGCCGAATGGTGCGGGTAAGACCACCCTCTTCAATGTTATAAGTGGGGTGTATCGGCCGACCTCGGGGCATATACTTTATATGGCTGGCAAGCGTATCGACGGCCTTTCCTCAAGTAAGATAGCTAAAATGGGAATCGTCCGGACTTTCCAGCGAACCGCGCTTTACCATGATTTTACCGTCCTTAAAAATGTTACCGTAGCCCGCCATCTCCAAACCAAGGAAAATATCTTTGGCGTGCTTGCCGGCACGTTTAAAAAAATGGAGAAGGAATATGTTAAAAAGGCTTTGGAAATTATCGAGTTCATTGGGCTGGGCCATCTTAAAAATGAGCTGGCGGCAGACCTGCCTCATGGTCACCAGAGAGCACTGGGTGTTGCCATAGCAATAGCCTGTAAACCCAAAGTACTGCTGCTTGATGAGCCCCTGACCGGCATGACCCCTACAGAAAAAGCACAAATGATAGGTCTAATCCGAAAAGTGCACCAGCAGGGCATCACCATCCTGATGGTGGAGCATGATATGAGATCTGTTATGGAACTGTGTGATTATATCAGCGTACTTGATTTCGGAACATTGCTTGTAGAAGGAACCCCCGATGAAATACAGAACGATGAAAATGTAATTAACGCATATCTGGGGACCGAAGATCTCGTAACTGTATGCACATCTTCATGAGGTGATAAAGTTGCTACTTGAGGTTAAAGATATCACGGCCCACTACTACAAAGTACCTGCCGTCAGAAGCATTTCAATAACTGTTGAAGATAATAAAATCGTGACACTTATTGGATCGAACGGAGCCGGAAAAACGACCATACTGCGTACCATAAGCGGCTTGAAACATCCAACTACCGGAGAAATCCGCTTCAAGGGGCAGAGAATAGACAAGCTGCCTCCGCATGAGATAAATGGTCTGGGTATTGCCATGGTTCCTGAGGGAAGAAGGGTCTTTCCTCAAATGACGGTGCTGGAAAACCTCTTGGTGGGGGCCTTTCTACGTAAAGATAAGGACGGTATTCAAAAAGATATGCAGGAAGTGGTCTTCAGGCATTTTCCACGCCTTAAAGAAAGAACAAATCAGGCCGCCGGCACCTTAAGCGGAGGTGAGCAACAGATGCTGGCCATGGGACGCGCCCTTATGTCTGCGCCTGAACTACTCCTTTTGGATGAGCCTTCGCTGGGGTTATCACCTATCATGTGTGGGGAAATTGGAAAAATTATCAGGGATATCCATTCCGATGGTAAAACAGTAATCCTGGTTGAGCAAAACGCACGGCTGGCGCTGGCGTTGGCCCAGCATGCTTATGTTATCGAGACAGGCAATATCACGCTGTCTGGTCCAGCTGATGAATTACGCAATAATGATAACGTGAAAAAAGCTTATCTGGGCGGCTGAATTGAGGAGAAAATATGAGCACACGTGCCCTCGAAAGGGTTGCACAGCTGGATTTTTGGTCATCACATGTAAAGCCTGAGCCTCTATGTGGCGGCATTACCAACACCAATTTCGTCGTTGACGATCAGGGTGAGCGTTTTGTCGTACGGGTTGGTGACGACATCCCGATTCACGGTATAATGCGATTTAATGAGATCGCGGCTGCGCGCGCGGCTCACGCCGCCGGCATCTCGCCCGAAATTGTCCATAGCGCCGACGGGATCTTCATCATGCGGCACATTGATGGACAAACGTTTACGGAACAGAACGTGCGTGAGCAGCAGAACCTGGAAAGTATTATTCAACTGATCCAGAGGTGTCACACTGAAATACCAAAACATTTCCAGGGACCGGCGCTGGTCTTCTGGCCGTTCCATGTTGTTCGAAACTACATTCACACGGCCAGGAAGGGCAACAGCCGGATGATAGACTTAATGCCACGCTTTCTTGACATTAACGAAGAAATAGAAAAAACGGTAGGTGAAATAAAACTGGTATTCGGGCATAATGATCTGCTGGCCGCCAATTTCATTGATGACGGCAAACGTTTGTGGCTCCTCGACTGGGATTATGCGGGTTACACCGCGGCCCTTTTTGACCTGGCCAATCTGTCTACAAACAATGATCTGGCTCCGGAACAGGAAAACTGGATCCTGGAGATCTATTATCAGCAACCGGCGAAAGACAACCTGCGCCACCGTTTTGCTGCATTGAAGTGTGTATCATTACTGCGCGAAACTCTATGGAGCATCGTCTCTGAGATACACTCAACCCTGGATTTCGATTACGTAAACTACACAAAGAAAAACCTCTCTCGTTTTGAAAACGCTTATAAAGCGTTTCGACAAATGTGCTGATACATCCCTTATCCAAGTTATAGAACTCTACGAGAGGCCCGGTAATGTCCCGCACGGGGTCTACCTTCTTCCGCAAACGGATTTTCCCGCCGAAAATCAAATAAATTTCAGGAATATGTGTCACCCATTAAAAGTCTGTACCCGCCAGAAAAACGGCGGGTAGGCAAAGATAAAAACACCTCTCCCACAAAAGAAAATATACATTTTTTCTTGGTTTTCTCGGTTCGCAACAGCGTGGCCTCGTTTCTGTCACCTATTCACGCCTGGTATTTCTTTTGATTTGGGTAATAATCGGCTCAGAGTTGATCCGTCCTGCTGTTGGCGGGATCATCCATCAGGTTCAAGGCGATTGTGTATTAGACTATATTTGCGTGCTGCCATCACAATTCTTAAAAGACGGCCCATGGTTCGCCTGGACCACAGAAAATCTTCGCCGCCATACCGTTTTGAATTGGTATGATTACAAGTTTGGCCTCACCTAAAACTTTAGATGTTGGCCATAATCCCGCAATTTGACGATATGCGATAAAGAATTGACTTTGATTACAAATCCAATAAACAGAATCATGGTGAGGATGTCTTCGTTTTCACCCTGATGATTTCTGAGATATCCCGCCAGAAGGTTAAAATATCATCCACTTTGAAAACCTTTGATAAGTCTGACTTAGATAAATAGGAACAACCGTAATTAAGTAACGAAAAGGAACTTAAGTCAGGCTATTTGCTCTCTAACCTTTCAGAAATTAGGCGCCCAAGAAAAAAAGCAAACGGCGTAATATCCTGTTTCACGCTTCCACTTTCCAACGCATTCATATAGTCGTCTCGTTTTTCAAGTGGAATAACGGCCCAGGGATATCCGCCCGCAGCGAGCATCACGTTCATAAGAAATCGTCCAATACGGCCATTTCCATCCATGTACGGATGGATATATACGAACACGAAGTGCCCCAGAACAACACGCACCGATGGCTCGGGTTCTTCTCTCAGTAAATCAAAGAATTCAGGCATGCAGTCACGCACTGCTTCAAAACGTGGTGGTACATGCATCGAGCGGCGAATATATACCGGGTCGTTTCGGTAGCCGGCAAGGTCCGTTGTCCACAAAAGGCCGGCTGTTACGCTGGGTCCAAACATTTCACGGTACCAGTCACCGTGATCATCATTGCTGACGGCACCAGGATTTTCCCCCTTTAGTACCCTGCGTACGCTTTGGCGGACCGCCTGATAGGCCTGCCAGTACCCTCGCGCAGCTAAGGCATTGCGATACTCGATATCATCCTTGTTTTCATCCGGATCCCAATCGCCAATGCGGACCTGTTCGATCAGCTCAGGGCTGACCTGGTAGCCTTCAATTGACAACGAGTGATAAGCGTCCGTAACGTAAATGTCGTCGGCTGCATTGAGATAGGCAGTGATATCGGAAGGCTGGCCAGGAGCGGCTGGAAATTGCTTGAGGATTGGTTCTCGCATTCGTTGCCACATTAGGCGAATGCGGTTCACGTACGGCGACTGTTCGCGTGCTGGCAGGATCAGATTTAATTCGTTTTCGAATGGATCTTTTTCACGAATGTTGTAGCCCGCAGTTTGCATTGTTTTGACTTATAGCTTTTAGTGTAATATCAATTTTAGCTTATTTTGTCGAGCTCTTTTTTGATTCTTGCCACTTCAACAATTCTCGGCTGGGCTATTGGTCTTCATCATGCCTGTCTCCTATTCGAGGTGGACTATGTGCTGATCAAGCAAAAATCCCTCAGTTCAGGATTACGAAACATTATACATGGAAAAATAGGCAATACTCGCCGCCAGAGGATTTATTCTTCGGAAAGCACTGCCGCATTAATCCGTTGCCACAAGTCCGACGGCGACGGCAAATCCCGCCTATCCAGAGAAAGGACCGGAACCGCCCCCATCAGGGCATTGGTCAACAACACTTCGTCGTAACTGAACAGATCCGACGGTCGCATTTTGGCATGGGTGATCTGGTAGCCCCAGGATTTCAACTGCCGGCAGACCACTTGCTCCATCACTCCGGGCAACACATGGGGTGAAGTCGGCCGGGATACGGTACGGTCCTTCACCAGCAAAATACTGGCCGTGTTGGTTTCGGAGACGGTTCCATCCGGATTTAAAATCAGGGCCTCATGGACGCCCTGGATTTGGGCCCACCGACCCGCCAGTAAATAATAAAGATAATTTAAGGTCTTATGGTCGGCCAGGGGTGTCTGCCGCGCTTCCGGGTAGGTTGCCAGGCGGATTCCGGTGGATTCCAGGACGTCCAGACGATGCGTATAGTGACGGGCGGTCACCATCAGGGTGTGATTCCAGGGAGGGTTTTTCCGGTCCCCTCGGGCGGCGATGATTTTGACGGCGGCCGTCGTTTGGGAGAGTTCATTCCGGGAAAGAACCTGGTCGATAATGGTATCCCAACTCAGATCGGGCGGCATCCCTGGCATCAGATGGGCCCAGGTACGATTAAAACGGGCCAGATGGTCGGCCAGCAAGGGGAAATGACCCTTTACTGAACGAATGGTTTCAAAAAATCCGTACCCATATTGAAACCCGGGAGTGGCCACACCCACGGTCGTTTCTTCCAGCGGCTTGATCACGCCGTTAACCCAGGCGTAGTTCTTTAGGGGTTTATAATCCGATGCCTCTTTGAAGACGGCCATCAAGGTGCGGCCCTTGTGGAGGGTTTCTTCATATTCGTCGACCGGATCCGAATCGAAAACGATTCCGCCACCTACGGAAAAAAGGATTTTATCGTTATGTACCACCGCCGTACGGATGGCAATATTCAGATCCATGGTGCCATGGAATCCAAGGTAGCCGATGGCCCCGGTATACACATGGCGGCATGAGGGCTCGAGTTCATCGATAATTTCCATGGCGCGAATCTTGGGACAGCCGGTGATGGACCCCCCGGGAAAAGCGGCCTTGATCAGATCGATGGTATCCCGTTCCTTTTCCAGTTCGCCCGTCACAATCGAGACCAGGTGGTATACGTTCTGGTAAGCCTCCAGCCGCTTGTGCTCCACGACCTTTACCGAGCCGGCGACACATACTTTGCCGAGATCATTGCGAAGAAGATCGACAATCATGGAAAGCTCGGCATCGTCTTTTTTACTCCGGATCAGTTCGTGTCTGAATTGATCGTCTTCCGTTGTGTTTTTTCCCCGAGGGCGCGTGCCTTTAATGGGTCGGGTTTCGACATTTTTTTCCCTTAAGCACAAAAAACGTTCCGGCGAGGTGGAGATTACCTGGTGGTCGCCGGCATTGATATAAGCGTAAAACGGCGCCGGATTGCGCTCGTAAAGCGCCTGGAAAAAGGTATATCCATCCCCATGAAAATCCATCCCAAACCGCTGGGACATGTTCACCTGGTAGACATGACCGGCGGCTATATAATCTTTGATTTTATCGACCGCATTTTCATACACCGGCCGTGTAAAATTGGACTGAAACCCGGCGGAATCCCCACAAAAAGCACCTTTAGGCGGGGTCGGTTTCTTAAGGATGCGTTCAAAGTCGGCCAGATCCGCTTCCCATAACGGTTTTTTTCCGTCGACGCGTTTTGGAATAATCAGATCAATACGATTGGATTGTTTATCTTCGATCAGTATGATTGCGGGGGCAAAAAAACAGATATCCGGTAAATCGAGATCATTGATCGTCGTGCGCGGTAGGACTTCCAGATGGTCCTTGAGGTCATAGCCCAGATATCCGAACAGACCCGCCGCCACCGGTTGGGGAAGATCGTTCTCCTCGATACGAAACGCATCGGAGATGGCGCGCAGTGTATCAAATGGATCGCCTTCGAAATGCGTGGATTTTTCACGCGTGGCGATGTGAATGCGCTGACCATATCCCCTGAACTGCAGCCACGGTCTGGCGGCCAGGATATGGTAGCGCGCACAATCCAGATCACCGCCGCTTAAGAGAATGACCGTACCTTCAAAAGCGGCAAAGCGATCGGCAATCGTTTCAAAAGACGCCTTTAGTTCAATCTGGCGGGAAAAAATCCCCTCGATCTTTCCGGCCCATGAGGTCCATTTGTTCATACCTGAATTCAATGATATTTAATTGTAACGCTTTGAATTAAACATTGGGTCTTCTCCAATTCAATTTGAGGAGAGGGTTCAAGGATTCAAGG
>JAOZUU010000080.1:7715-9021 GCA_029938515.1 Desulfobacterales bacterium
AGGATTCAAGGATTTATAGTTCTTTAGCATTTCACTCGAATCCTCGAATCCTTGGCTCCTTGAACCCTCTGGAACCACAGATAATTACAATAAATCTAGAGATGATCCTAAATGTTCAAAATACACAATACGCATTTATAGTCTTAATTGGCATTTCTAATAACAGCCATATCCGCATGCCACCGGCCTGAACGGACGTTCCCGAGAGAGCCCAGGCGCAGAAAATTTTCTATCAGCATGAAGCCAAATTCGGTAAGAAAGCTTTCGGGATGAAACTGGACACCATGTAATGGAAACACGCGGTGGCTCATCCCCATGATGACACTGTCATCACAGGTAGCCGTTATTTCCAGAGTTTTGTTGGGATTGGCCGCCAGTGAATGATACCGCATGGCGTTAAAGGAGGCCGGCATGTCGGCAAATAGATCGCCGGCCTTATGGGTGACCCGGCTGGTTTTGCCATGCACTGGCAGGGGTGTCCGAACAGTCCGGCCACCGAAAGCCTCGTTGATGCATTGCATGCCCAGACATACGCCCAGGATCGGAATTTGTTGATAAAACGATTGGATCAACGGGATGGAGATACCCGCATGGGCCGGATCCCTGGGTCCGGGACTGATCAGGATATAATCCGGGGCCAACTCCCGCGCCTGTTCAACCGTAATACCATCGTTGCGAAAGACATCAATTGTCAATTCATAACGACTAAACATCTGCACCAGGTTATAGATAAAAGAATCATAATTATCGATGGCCAAAAGTCGTGCCATTGCTCACTCCTGCCGCTCTCGATACGTTTTTCAAAGGTCTCAAATAAAAAAGGCCACCCCTCTGAGTCTGGGTGGCCTTTTGCCTAGTGCATAACTCAATAATCCGCCTTTCGAGGCGTTAAAAGCCCAATAACCTAAACCATTTCAAAGATCAAGCGCAAAAAATGCAGCAATTCTCATTTTGGTTGTTTCGTCTGAGATATTCTATTTAACATCCCCTTTATCCCCCTTCAAAGGGGAATTTTTCCGGAATCCCCCTTTTTTAGAGGGAAACTATCGTGTTTTGGGTTCAAAATTACAATTGCTGGCAAAAATGCGTTTACCTTGACGCATCCACAAGACAAGCGATATGGTGTCTGGATAAAAACAGGAGGAGGATATGGACATGAACGTGACGTTTTACGGAGCTACCCGGGAAGTAACCGGCTCGATGCATCTGCTGGACAATGGGACGGACCGAATCATCCTTGACTGCGGATTGTTTCAGGGCCGCAGAAAAGAAAGCGCGGAAAAAAATCGCGTCCTCCCCATCGATC
>JAOZUU010000560.1 GCA_029938515.1 Desulfobacterales bacterium
CCAGTTTACTTCAGCAAGTGGCAGGCGGCATAATGGCCACCGCCCAAATCGGCCAACTTTGGTTCTTCTTCTTTACATTGTTTAAAGACCTGAGGGCAGCGGGTACGAAAATAACAGCCGGAAGGCGGGTTGATGGGGCTGGGGATTTCACCCCGTAAATAGATGGTTTGTTTCTGCTGATCCGTATCCACCTGGGGGACCGCGGAAATAAGGGCTTTGGTATAGGGGTGGGCCATTCGTTTGAACACCTCTTTTGTTCGGCCCATCTCGACCACCTTGCCTAAATACATTACCGCCATGTCATCGGACATGTATTTGACCTGGTTCAGATTGTGCGACACCCACAGGTAGGTGATGTCCATTTTATCCTGTAGATCCTGCATCAGATTCAGAATGGTCGCCGCGGTGGAGATATCAAGGCCTGAGGTAGGCTCATCGGCCATTATAAATTCCGGCTCCAGGGCAATGGCTCTGGCAACACCGATGCGGCGCGCCTGCCCGCCGGAAAATTCGTTGGGAAACTTTACGGCTGCGTCGGGATCAAGATTCACAGCGCTGAGAAGATCGGCCACTTCCTGGGCAATCGCCTCATGGCCCGTGTGCTGTTTCCCCTGGCGCATCAAGAGTGGTTCGGCAATGATTTGCCCCACCGTCATGCGGGGATTGAGGCAGCCGAACTGGTCCTGAAAGATCAACTGGGCATTCTGGCGAAACGCCCTCAATTCCTTGGGATTCATTTTGACAACATCACGGCCATTGAACAGGACTTCGCCCGCCTGCGGTTCCACCAGACGAAAGATCGTGTTCCCTAAGGTAGATTTCCCGCAGCCGCTCTCTCCCACAAGGCCGAACGTGCGGCCCTTTTTAATGGTCAGGCTCACGTCATCAACGGCATGAACGGTTCGTAATCCCTGCCCGAACCATTTGGACAAAATGCCCTTGCCCTGGAAAAAATAGGTCTTTAGATTTCGTATCTCAATCAAGTCCACTGCCATTTTTGTCTTCCCCTTTTTTGATCTAATAGACAAGCGGACCAATGTCCGTCTGCGACTTCAGTCAGCGGCGGCACCTTCTGGCTGCACATCTCCTCTGCAAAGGCACATCGTGGATGAAAAGAGCACCCGGACGGCAACCGGTCCAGCGGGGGCACGAAGCCGGGGATTGAGAGTAAGCGTTTTCCCTTTGACTGCCGGCTCGGGAGTGACTCCAGCAAAGCCGCGGAATAAGGATGCCGGGGAGAACCAAACACGTTTTGGGTCTCCCCCATCTCAAAAATTCTGCCGGCATACATGATCATGATGCGATCGGCCATCTCCGAAAGCACACCCAGATTATGGGTGACATATAGAATCGATGTGCCGTATTCAGCGGCCAGCCGGGTGATCAGCCGGTTAATCTGGGCCTCAATCGTAACATCTAAAGCCGTGGTCGCTTCGTCGGCCAGAAGCAGGGAAGTTCCGGAGGAGAGTGCCATTCCGATCATTACCCGCTGTTTCATGCCGCCGGAAAATTCAAACGGATAATTTGAAATACGGGCCTGTGGATCCGCAATCCCGGTAAGTTCAAGGCGTTCAATGGCCTCCTGCTTGAAATCTTGCTTCCGTTTTCGACTCTTGGGGTTCTGATATTTATCCTGAACGCGCAGGATATCCGTCATCTGGTTTTCAATCGTAAAAACCGGATTAAGCGCGTTCTGTGGAACCTGAAAGATCATGGTGATTTTCTGCCCTCGGATCTCCTGTTCCATCTGCTCTTCCGAGAGCTTCAGCAGATCCCTCTCATTAAAAAGAACTTCACCACGCCTGATCTCGGCCACTCTGGGCAGCAATCTGAGGATGGCCAGGGCCAGGGTGGACTTCCCGCACCCGCTCTCTCCGGCAACCCCTAACACCTGACCTTTATCAAGTGTGAAACTGACATGATCCAGGGCCCGCATTTTACGGTCGCCCAGGTTGTAATCCAGAGTTAAATTACTGACATCAAGTAAAAGTTCAGACATTATCTCTCCCGCTCCTTTGGATCCAGGGCCACTCGCAATCCCTCACTGAAAAGAGAGAAGGCGATCATCGCGATGGCAATGGCCAGGGCGGGCCAGAGTATCATCCACGGCGAAGTCTCGATATATTTATAACCGTTTCTAAGCATAATTCCCCATGAGGCCGTGGGGGGTCTGACACCTAACCCAAGGAAAGAGAGACCCGATTCCCAGACAATCATAGTGGCCATATCCATCCCCAGGCAAACGATGATCGGGGCCATGATGTTGGGGGTAATATGCCGTAAAATGATTTTCAGTGGTTTGAGCCCCATGGCTTCGGCGGCCTTCACATAGTCGGTCTCTTTTACGGATAGCGTCTGCGCGCGGGCTATTCGGCCATAGAAAGGAAAAGCGGTAAACGCCAGTGCGATGACCACGTTAAACAGTGAGGGTCCGAGTACCGCCACAATGGCCAGGGCCAGAATGATCTGGGGAAACGAACGCACGATATCGAACAGCCAGATAATGAAGTA
>JAOZUU010000081.1 GCA_029938515.1 Desulfobacterales bacterium
GCCACCAGGTCATCCCGTCAAACGATCCGAAGGAAGGCGCCGTCGGCAGTATTTTGCAGTGGCAGGACGGCAAAAGGGTCGTGGTCTATCCCAAGAGTATCGCCAAGGGAGAGATTCTACTCCCGCCCTGGATGAACAAATAATGTCGGATTCAAAATTAAAATTAAGGAATTGAGGGATTATGGGAAAAACCTTCAATTCCTTAATTCTTAAATCGCTTAATCCCTGAATCGAATATCATGGAAATTCTGATCTATGGAACAATCAACAGCGTGGCGCTGGCCCTTTACGCCCTGGGATTCGCCCTGGTATACGGCATCAGCCGCCTTCCCAATTTCGCCCACGGCGCCCTTTACGTCCTCAGTGGTTTCATTGCCTGGAGCGCCATAAATACGCTGGGACTCAACTATCCGCTCAGCATCCTGCTGACGATGGTCGTCATGGCTGTCATCGGGGCCCTAATTTACTATCTCTTCCTGATCCGCGTCAGGGGCATGGAGATCTCGGAGATCATCGCCTCCTATGCCATCGCCCTGGCCATATTGGAAGGCCTGAGATGGGGAGGGTTCAGGGGAATGACCTACACCCTGCCGGCATTCATTGAAGGCAGTACGGCCATTGCCGGCATCTCGGTGGACTACCAGCGGCTGTTAGTGGTGGGTTTCGGTGCCGTCCTGGTGATTTTTCTATGGCTGTTTACCCACTATACCCGGATCGGGCTTGCCTTGCGGGGGATGGCGCAGGACGAGCGGGCGGCGCTGATGCTGGGAATCGACTCGGACATCATGGCGGTGGTGGCCATGGGCCTCGGATCCATGCTGGCGGCCTTTGCCGCCATCCTGCTGCTGCCGCTGGGCAACATCGTGGTGGAATCCGGTTACAACGTGCTGATCCTTGCCATTGCCGTCTGTATCGTGGGAGGTATCGGCAGTTGGATCGGCGCGGTACTGGCTGCCTTTCTGATCGGATTCGCGCAGATTCTGACAGTGGTGTACCTGGGTTCACATTACCAGATGATGGTAGCGCTGCTGGCCATCATCCTGACGCTCATTATCAAACCGTCGGGACTTTTCGGTCAACAGAAAGAACTGGAGGAACGGGTTTGAACACGGCCGCACAGCAACGTCGAAAGGAGAGAATCGACAGGGGAATCAAGGTTCGCACCGATGGGCTTTACGCCCTGATGTCCTGGCGGGAACTGGCTTATCTGATAGCTCCCCGGTCGATTCTCATTGTGGGCCTGCTCATTTTGCCCCTCGTAATGCCCGGCAGGTACTGGCCGCGGGTGATTTCCATTGCCTGCATCTACGCTCTGGTTGCCATGAGTTTCGATTTTCTGGCCCACTATGTGGGGCTGGTATCCCTTGGGGGGGCGTTTTTCGTGGGCATCGGCAGTTACCTGTCCGCGATCCTCAACACCAGCCTGGGGCTTCCCCCCCTTATTGCGGTTCCTGTCGCCACCCTGGCCGGGGGAGCTTTTTGTACGCTGGTGCTGCTGCCATGTCTGCCGCTCAGGGGCGTCTATTTCGCCATTGTTACCCTTATGTATCCCTTATTCATGGCCCGGCTTATCGAAGCGCTGGACATTGTCGGCGGGACGGACGGCATCATGGGAATTGACAGCTTTCCCAGTGCCTGGATAGAGCAGTACGGGGTGATTGTCATGGTGCTGATTTTTCTTTTTGGTCTTCGTCGGCTGGTCAACACGGATTTTGGGCTGGTGCTGCGCGCGGTCAAGGACAACGATCAGGCCGTCAAGGCATCGGGGATGAACATCACCCGTTACAAGGCCCTGGCCGTGTTCATCGCATCGGCCACGGGTTGTCTGGCAGGCGCCTGCCTGGCCCACATCTACATGTGGACGGGAATTTCCACCTTTGCCCTGGATTTTTCGATACTGCCCATCGCCGCAACAGTCATCGGCGGCAGCGGCACCCTGGTAGGACCCGTACTGGGCTGTCTGATTCTGGTACCGGTTTCTGAACTGCTGAGGGATTTCGGCACCCTTCGTATCGTGTTTTATTCCCTGATACTGTTGGCCTTTGTCGTATTTCGCAGTGACGGACTGATGGCCTACGGCCAGCGGAAGTATGATCAGTTTGAAAGGTGGACCAAAATATGACGGGAGAACCGATTCTGCAGATCAAAGAGGTAACCAAGACCTTCGGCGGCATCATCGCCCTCAACCGGGTCAGTTTTGAAGTCAACCGCGGGGAAATTCTGGGCATCATCGGTCCCAACGGATCCGGCAAGACCACCATCGTCAACTGCATTACCGGTTTTATCAAGGCAACATCCGGCCATGTTTATTTCCATGGTAAAGAGATTACCGGCAAACCGCCTCACAAGATCGCTGATTTAGGTGTCACCCGGACGTTCCAGATCATGCGGCCCTACTACAGCCTGCCGGCTTATAAAAATCTGGTAATTCCGCTGTGTTCCCCCAGGGCCCGACGAACAGGGGGATGGCGCGGCGGCGGGCGCCTGGGAGACCGGAATACGGTCAGCATTGATATCATGGAGGAGATCGGATTCGAGCGGGATTCCTATGTCCCCTACAAGACCACTTCAACCCTGCCCACTGGTTATCTGAAACGCCTGGAGTTGGCCCGTTGCCTGGCACTGAAACCGGAGATGATCATCTGCGATGAAGTGTTCTCCGGGCTAAGTATGAGTGAAATCGCCAGCATGGTGCCCCTGATCGAGCGGCTTCAGATGGACGGGATCACGTTGATCATGATTGAACACAGGCTTCGGGAGCTGTTTCAGGTGTCCAACAGAATTATGGTCCTCAATTTCGGGGAAAAGCTCGTGGAAGGGAGTGCCGAAGAGGTGATGGCCGACCCCAGGGTAAAGGAGGCTTATTTCGGGTCGGAGGATATTGAGGAGGTGATGAGCCATGCTTGAGGCCGCCGACCTGATGGTCTTCTACGAAAATATGCTGGCT
The DNA here is from genome assembly GCA_029938515.1 of Desulfobacterales bacterium. Taxonomy (GTDB): domain Bacteria; phylum Desulfobacterota; class Desulfobacteria; order Desulfobacterales; family QNYZ01; genus QNYZ01. The sequence continues at coordinate 2,948 of JAOZUU010000081.1, forward strand.
CTCAATAACGTCAGCATCCGATGCGGCAAGAACCAGATTGTCGGAGTGTTCGGCGCCAACAGCGCCGGAAAATCCACCCTCATGTATGCACTCTCCGGCATCATGCTCGATATCCGCAAAAAAGAAGCAATGGCCGGAGGCGAACGCATCACCCTGACCGGCAGCATCCGCTATCTGGGCCGGGAAATCAGTACGATAAAGCCCAGCCGCCGGGCCAAAATGGGCATTGTCCTTTGCCCGGAACGCCGCCGGATTTTCAAGGAAAGCACGGTGCTTGAAAACCTTAAAATCGGTGGTTATCTGGCCAGCGCCGCCCAGGCTGCGGAGACCCTGGCGTATGTCTTCAAGATGTTTCCGGCCCTTTCCAAGCTGAAGAACCGGCTGGGAGGATTTCTAAGCGGCGGCGAACAGCAGATGCTGGCCATCGGCCGGGCGCTCATGGCCCAACCGAAACTTCTGCTTTTGGACGAGCCCCTGCTGGGCTTAAGCCCGCTGATGCAGGCCACGCTCATGCGTGCAACACGGGAAATCCGGAATGAACGCAAGATTTCCATCATCATTACCGAACAGTACGCTCGCCCGGTTCTGCCCATCGTCGATCACGCCTTTATCCTCGAAAACGGTTCGGCGGTCATGGAAGGCTCCCGGGAAGAACTGATGGACAACCCCGACATCCGCGCGGCCTATTTCGGTGTGTGATACCGGCGCCAGACCCCGAGAGGGTTTAGCGATGATTATTACAGGAGTCTGACCTTACATGCAAACCGCCATCGATCCACTGGATACCGAACTGACATTTACCCGGTTTGACCGGATGAGCGAGACATACCCGGAGCGGCCGGCCGTCATCTATCTTGGGGAACGGTTTTCCTATCGGCGTTTACGGGAACTGAGCGAACGGTTTGCCGGCGCCCTTCTCGATATGGGTCTTGGCAAAGGGAATCGGGTGATGCTCTACATTGCCAATTCCGTCCAATGGGTGATTGCCTTCTTAGGGGTTCAGAAAATCGGCGCGGTGATCGTCCCGGTAGCGCCCATCTACACCTCTCACGAAGTTGTCTATATGATCAAGGATGCCGAAGTGGATACGGTCATCTGTGCGGACACCAATTTCTGCTACGTCAAGCAGGCGCTGATCGAAACCGGTTTAAAAAGGGTGATTGTGACAAACCTTACCGATTTACTGCCGCCCTGGAAGCGGTATCTCGGTGTTCTCTTCGACAGGATCCCGACGGGGAAAGTGGATTTCGATGACAAAGTGTACCGGTTCAAAGCCCTGCTCAAGCACCCCCCCCTGGACAAAAAAATTGAAATCAATCCCTGGAAAGACCTTTCCTATATCCTCTATACCGGAGGGACCACCGGATTTCCGAAAGGTGTGCCGGGTACCCACATCGGCATGACATCCTATGTCAACGACGTCACCGAAGATGTCGCCGACACCCATCTTTCTGAAGACGGGGATACCTATATCGCCATCAATCCGCTGTTTCACATTATGGCGCTGGGCCTTTTCATGGCGGTAGGGTTAAACCGGGGAAATGCCACGCTGCTCATGCCGGTTCCGCATGTTGATGCCATTCTGGAAACCATCGGCCGGTACAGGGTTCGATGGATGCTAGGTGTCCCGGCCCTTTACCGGATGATCCTGGAAAATGACAGACTCGACCGTTATAATTTGAGCTCCCTGACCTATTGTTACTGCGGTGGAGATGTCCTTCCCGAGGAAGTCAAAGAGCGCTGGCGGCTGCGATGCGGCACACCGATATACCAGGTATACGGGTCCACCGAGGTCGGACATGTGACTTACAGCAAAATCGGGGTCGAACCCAGTCCGCGGGCCATCGGCTTTCCCCTGAAAAGCAGGGAGTGCCGGGTGGTCGATCCGGAGACCCTTAAACCCGTCGAGCGAGGTGACAGCGGGGAATTGCTGGTCACATCCCCCTATATGCAGAAGACCTATTTCAACAAACCCGAAGAGACCCGGAAAACTTATATCGAGATTGATGGAAAAACCTGGTGCCGCATGGGCGATTTCGTCCGTGAGCTGGATACCGGCGAACTTATCTACGTGGAAAGATCCGCCGACATCATCAAGCATAAAGCCTACAGGGTGTCGGCATCCGAGGTGGAAGCCGTCCTTCAGGATCATCCCACGGTCATCGGCGCCTGCGTGGTGGGGATTCCCGACCCCAGGGTAGGCGAACGGATCAAGGCGATCGTGGTGTTGAAAGAGGACGCCCGGGGGGTCGGCGGTGCGGAACTGACGACATTCTGCCGGGAGAGACTGGCGCCCTATAAAGTACCTTCCTACATCGAATTCAGGGACATGCTGCCCAAGTCCAAAGTCGGCAAACTGCTGAGAAGGGAGGTCAGGGACGACGAGGTGCGCCGGATTTCGAAGGGCAAAACATCGTTTAAAGCAAAAGGAGCGTAACATGGCTGACAGCATTTTGAACGGCAAGCGGGTGCTGGCCGTAGACGATGAAGCCGATGTGCTCGACACCCTGGAAGATCTCCTTGATGACTATGACGGTCTGGTCCTGGACACGGCCAAGGACTACGATACCGGCTACCATCTGCTCCGGTCATGGACATATGATGCCGTTATTCTGGATATCATGGGCGTGCGGGGATATGATCTTCTCAATGCCGCGGTTCATCTGGGATTTCCAACGGTGATGCTCACTGCCCACGCGTTTTCAGCAGAAGACCTGAAACGCTCCATCAAACTGGGCGCTCATGCTTACATCCCCAAAGAAAAGATGGCGGACCTTCCGGAATTTCTCGAAGATGTTTTGACCCTTGGGCACCGATCCAATTTGAAGCAGATGTTCCTGCGACTGGGAGGGATGTTCAATAAAAAATTCGGCTCCCGGTGGATGGAAAGTGAGCAGGCGTTTTGGGACCGGGTGACTTCCGGCAGCTATGAACCCATGCCGGTTATTTTAAAAAAATAAAGGTGTCATTTTTAGATTGGCAAATTAGTATATTTCGCGAAGCGATGAATCTTTTATTCGGCTGAGTCAGCCGAATAAAACGTCTGTGCAAGTCTGTGTGAGTCTGTGGCTAATAATTTATTTCGAGAACCCCTCTACAAGTAATGGTCTCCCGGATCGAGCCTATCACAGGCTCCATCGGAATGACGTTTCAAAGAGATTTCCGACTTTTTTCTAAACCATCAAGGCTTGAACCCCAACCAAATTCGATTAAAAATAACTGCCTGATTCTCACTTTAGATCCTCACTTTAATAAAATTCCAGGGGTAAAACATTTCCAATAATGATTGTGTGGCCAGCATTAAAATTAAGCCGTGCGAATAAGGGAAACACACGGGTGTCTGGCTGTTCCCTTCAGGCGAAAAAGTATTTAGCCACTGACCCATTCTGCATAATGCCCCCTTGAGGAGTACACGGACAAATACGGACAGACCGAATCTTAGAGGAGGAAGTGATGGCCCTGTTTCAAAACGATGAATATCAAGCGCGCATCGGTAAAACCAAAAAGCGGATGGATGATTCCGGAATCGATGTGCTGATCGTTTCAGACCCGGCCAACATGAACTATCTGACCGGCTACGACGGCTGGTCGTTTTACGTGCCCCAGGCGGTGGTGGTCGCCATGGATTTGAAAATGCCTCTCTGGATCGGTCGCGGGATGGATGTGGCCGGGGCCCGGCATACCACTTTCTTAAACGAAGACCACATTATTGGCCATTCGGACAACTATGTGCAAAATCCGGTCAAACATCCCATGAATTTCGTGGCCGCTGAAATCAAGCATCGGGGCTGGGAAAGGCGGACGATCGGTGTGGAGATGGATGCATACTACTTCAGTGCTCGTGGGTTCCTGGCGCTTCAAAAAGATTTGCCCCGGGCCAATTTTCAGGATGCCAATCTCCTCGTTTCCTGGGTGCGGCTCATCAAATCCGATGCAGAGATCAATTACATGCGGCAGGCCGGAAAAATTTCCGAAATTGTCATGGAAACCGCCCTGAATAATCTGTTTCCAGGCGTGCGGGAGTGTGACGCCGTGGCCGCGGTTTACCAGGCCCAGATGGCCGGGACCCCCAAATTTGGGGGTGATTATCCCGCTATCGTGCCGATGATGCCCACCGGTGAAAAAACAAGCGCACCGCATCTCACCTGGACCGACGAACCGTATAGAAATAACCAGGCGGTGAATCTGGAGCTGGCCGCCTGCCGCCACCGTTATCATTCTCCACTGGCCCGGACCGCCTATCTGGGGAAACATCCGCCGGAAAAATTGGTCAGCCTCGCTGAACATACCGTCGAGGGACTCAATCTGACGCTCGAAGCGGTAAAACCCGGTATGTGCTGTGAAGAGGTGGAGCTGGTCTGGCGCAAACATATCGCCAAAGCGGGTTTGGAAAAAGAATCGCGCATCGGCTACGCCATGGGGCTGAATTATCCGCCGGACTGGGGCGAGCATACGGCCAGTTTACGGCCCGGCGATAAAACCGTTTTAGCGCCCAATATGACCTTTCACATGATTCTCGGTATGTGGATGGACAAGTACGGCTTCGAATGTAGCGAATCATTTCATGTAACGGAAACCGGTTGTGAAACGTTTGCCGATTTTCCGCGCAAACTGTTTGTTAAAGGCTAACGAGAAAATCGGTACGCATCTATCCCACCATCACCCGCAATTTAATATCGATGAAGAGACACTCCCGAAAGGTGTCGAGATGTTCGTCCGTGGCACGTTGAATTTTTTCGGGAAATCAAAGCGATTGGCTATGGCGCCAACCCTGCGCAATCGTCCCCCCCTGGTGGAGTAGCGGTGGTGCGATTTATAGCCTCTCTCAATTCCCAATCAGCAGATCCAACCAGGTAGGGAAAGTTAGTATTGGTTTCGGTTCAGGCTCGGGTATTGGTGTGGCGGGACAAGTGGATACACCGAATCTCCGACCAAAATCCTGGGTCCAGTAGGTGCCGTATTCAGAGCCGGCGTTGTAGGCCTTGCCCACGCCGATATCGCAGTAGGTCAGTGACAGGATGCTGGCGCGATGGCCGGGACTGTTCATCCAGCCGCTCATCACGCTTTCAGGGCTGAGATATCCGGCGGCGATGTTCTCTCCGCAGGCGTTCCAGTTGTATCCAGAAGCCGTGATTCGCTGGGAGAAGGTGGTTCCGTCCGGACTGGTGTGGCTAAAATGATTATTGTCAGCCATCAGTTGGCTGTAGTCCTGGGCCGCATGGGTCAGGTTTGTGTCTTTGCCCAGGAGGTGAAGGCCGGCAATGGCCCGCTCTTCGTTGACCAGCCGGATAACCTGGTCGGTGTCGCTGGCGGCCCCATGCTTTTGGGAGATCACCCTGTCCAGGGCCTGACGGTCGATCTGACGGACCACGTGGTTGTGGGAGTCGTCCGGTCGCACCTGATAGCGGCCGCCAGGGCAGGTGATGTCCCCTGCCAGGGTATGGTAGTCGGTGATCAGCATCACCCGGCATGCGGGTTCAGCGCTTTCACCGCGCCAGATATCTTGGCTCAATGGACCTGTCGACCGGGTAAGAGACGCTTCGATGATCGCATCATTAAAAAGGTGCAGTGTTGCAACCAGCTGCTGCTGGCCTAAAAGAAGTTCAGGATAAACCTTAATCCGTTGCTGGCGAATGATCAGCCCGGGAGCGGCGGCTGTTCCCGAGGATAGCATTCCGGCCGGTTCCATCAGGGTCCCGGCCAGACACAGTGCCGGAACAAAGTATGCAATTACAGCAAATAGTGCAATTCTCAACTGAATAGTAGCCTCCTTGTTTGGTATGACCCTGATCGAGTTAAAACTCGATTAGAGTGGTCCGTCGCCCGTTGTCAGTTGTCAGGTGCAGATTGAGGGCAATACGTATAAAACGTTATATCTCATCTATTGAAAAGATATGAAATTCAACTTTGTTTTATTGCCATAATACCACGGACAACAAACGACTGACAACGGGCATTGAGC
>JAOZUU010000082.1 GCA_029938515.1 Desulfobacterales bacterium
TGAGATAAGTTGTGGGGCCGGATAATCCAAATCGAAATCGGGATCGCTATCGAAACAACAACAAGAATTCGATTTCGATCCCGATAGCGATTTCGATCCCGATGAAATTAGAGCCAATCAATCCAGGGACGGCTAATCGTGCCCTGGTTTCGACGATGTTGCCATAACTTTTTGAGAAGTTACTAATCTATCACCTATCTGATCGTGGATTGATATTTCCGGGATGCCCGTCTATCGCCTTTCATCCGAACTGGTATTTCCTTTCCCTCATCTGGCCATCGATGAGGGATTATTGGCCGTGGGGGGTGATTTAAGTGTGCAGCGGTTGTTGCTGGCCTATAGCAAAGGGATCTTTCCCTGGTATTCCAAGGGGGAGCCGATCCTCTGGTGGTCTCCCGATCCCCGTCTGGTCCTTTATCCCGCCGATCTGAATATTTCCCGAAGATTGCAACGGACGCTGCGACAGGGCCGATTTCAGGTTACATTTGATCAGGCCTTCGATCAGGTCATTCAGGGTTGTTCATCCATTCCCCGCGGTAGTCAGGAAGGGACTTGGATTACTGAAGAGATGATTGCTGCCTACATTGTCCTGCACCAGGAGGGATTTGCTCACTCCGTAGAGGCCTGGTGGGACGGCCGACTCGCCGGAGGGTTGTACGGGGTCTCTCTGGGTGGGAGTTTTTTCGGTGAGTCCATGTTTCATCTGGCCAGTGACGCGTCCAACGTGGCCCTGGCGACGCTGGTTTGGTATTTGACGAAATGGGTTTTTGAATTGATCGACTGTCAGGTGAACACCGATCACTTAATCCGGATGGGTGCCCGGGAGATATCAAGAAACCGGTTTTTGCGCCAGTTGGAAGCGTCATTGAAAAAGCCGACCATGCGGGGGAAGTGGGCCGCCATGTCGAAGACCCGCCTCTGGAAGGATGCCCCAGATTCATAGAAGTATTATAGGAATTTAGCTGAACTGAAGATTTGTATTAGATTGGAAGGTGGGGCGATTTTCCTGAAAATCCGCTGAAATCAGGTGAAAACGCCTATCGTCTGGTAATTACCATGCTTAATGGGGGATAACGAGAGGAAAGCCATTGTGATGATGGATGTCGACCTCAATACCATACACCTCCGTGATCATATCCGTTGTGACTTCCCTTGGGCTGACCGCCGCATGAATGCCCCCATTTTTCAAGAACAAACATTTGTCGGCAAACCGAAAGGCCGTGGAGAGATCGTGCAGGGTCATCACCGCGCAAACGGCGTGTTCCTTGACCACATGGCGGATCAATTTCAGGATTTCAACCTGATTTTTCAAGTCCAGGCTGCTGGTGGGTTCATCCAAAAGCAATAGATTCGGTTCCTGGACCATGGCCCGGCCCAAGGCCACTTTTTGCAGTTCACCGCCGCTCATCCTGTCAATGTGGCGCAGAGCCAAATTTTCCAGATGCAGGCTTTTGATGGCACCATCGACAATCCGAAGGTCTTTTTCGTTGACCCTGAAACGGATATGCGGTCGCCGGCCCATGAGAATGGCATCAAAAGCGGTTATCTTTCCGGTGGACTGGCGCTGGGACACGTAACCGATATGTCGTGCCACGGCCATTGCCTCCATTTTTAAAATATTTTCATCCTCCACCATTACCGTACCGGAAGAAGGCTTCAGGATGCCGTTGATACAGCGTAAAAGGGTGGTCTTACCCACGCCGTTAGGGCCGAGGATGGCGACCACCTCACCTTGTTGAACATCGAAGGTCACATTTTTCAGAACCGGATGCCCGTTGTATCTGAATTGAATGTCGTCGATTGACAGAATCATCAGGCTCTCCCTTTCACGATCAGGATCATAAAGACCGGCGCGCCCATAAATGCCGTGAGAATGGATACGGGCAGCAGGTGCGGGGCGAGGATCAGGCGGGCGGCCGTATCCGAAACAAGAAGCAAAACCGCTCCCAGCACCGCCGAAGCCGGGAGCAAAAAACGGTTATCTCCGCCGATAAGGCGCCGTACCATATGAGGACAGACAAGTCCTACAAATCCGATGATCCCCAAAAAAGAGACAATCACCGCTGTTACCAGGGAAGCCGCCAGCATTCCCATCAGCCGGACCCGTTCCACCCGTACGCCCAGTCCTTTGGCGGTTTCATCACCGGCGTCCACGGCATTGTAATTCCAGGCGTTGAAGAAAAAATAGAGTGTCGCCACCAGGGTGACCCCCGCCAAAACCGAAAGTTCATTCCAGCTGGCCCTGGCCACGTCCCCAAAAGTCCAGAAAACCATGGCTGCCAGTTGCACGTCATCCGCGAAAAACTGTAAAAACATGGTGCCGGCGGTGAATAGCGCACCCATGGCAACTCCCGCCAATATCATGGTCTCCGCTTTAGCCCCGCGCATACGGGCCACGGCCACGATGAAAAAGGAGGCCAGCATGGAAAAGAGGAAGGCCATCCCCGTAGTGATATAAGGATTGGAAATGGTAATTGCACCCACATGGGCGCTGGCCATTGTGCCGGAGCCCAGAATCATGACGGAAAAAGCAGCACCAAATGCCGCTGCATGGGAAATGCCCAGCGTAAAGGGAGAGCCTAAAGGATTTCGTAAGATGGATTGCATCACCGCACCGCCCACGGAAAGTCCAGCACCGGCGACAACAGCAGTCAGGACCTGGGGCAGCCGGATCTGCCAGACAATGATATCGAAGCGTTTCGATGCACCGATACCGGTCAGCGCCCGAACCACATCGGCAATAGGTATACGCGCCGCTCCAGTGGACATGCTGAAAAGAATAAAGCCGCCCAATGTCAGCAGCCCGAGAAAGATAAAGGCGCTTTTGCGACCAATGTAACGGGAATATGACTGGTTCAGCGTGCCTCTGGCAAAATGCATTGAACGCTTCTCCTAATGTAAGGGAACCGGCTGAAATGCCAGGCCTCCAAAAGCGGTGTTCATTTTCTCGAACACCGGCTTTCCAACCAAAAAGGTATAAATGTCATCGGCTTTGGCGGCCGGGTCGATGTCCGCAAATTTTTCCGGATACAATAGCTTACCAATGAAATAGGCGTTGGCCAGGACGGATCCGAAGTTTCGGGTATACCAGTTGTAGGGCAGCACGCCGTAAACTTTCCCTTTTTGAACGGCGGTGAGACTCTGATAGGCTGGATCGGTTTTAAGTTCAAATAATCCACCAGCATCTATACCCATTTGCAGTGTTGAAAGGTCCAGGAAAAGGATGTCCGGGTCCCAGGCCACGATCTTTTCCTTGGCGATACTGCTGTGTTGTAAGGCATTGTCGTTCATCACCGGAGTCCGGGCCAGATTAAGGGCATTCACGAAAGCAAAGGGTGGATAGATTGGTTCCGTTGATTGAAACCCATGGGGGCCGCGATACGCAATGCCGCCTACAAAACAGGTGGGGCGCTTTTCCTTCGGAATGTCCACCGTGCGATTTTGAAGATCGGCGATCATACCTTCGAAAAAGGCGACCACATTTTCTGCCCGTTCGCTCTTCCCCATCACCGCTCCCATGATGCGCAGGGATTGAAAAAAGGCGTTACGGTGTTTTCCAAGGTTGCCGTAATTCAAGACAATCACGGGGATACCGGTTTTTTGGGAAAGCGCCACGGGATCATGGCCCATTTTGGGATAGGTTTTAAAAATCACTTCTGGCAAGGGGACGAGGGTTAAAATTCGTTCCGGGTGATCATGTCCCCGGAATTCACCGAAAATGGGGTAATTTTTGAATTGGGGATTGGCCAAAGCATAAGGTCTCGCGTCAAATCGGGGCCGCTGTTTTTCCATATCATCCACGGCCACGATTTTGTCCTTCGCCCCAAGATATGTCAGCAGGCGCAACGCACCGGGTCCTGAGCAAATAACGTGCTCAACCGTCTCCGGTATCCTGACTTGTCTGCCACTGGCATCGGTTATTACACGATTTGATGCAAATCCCGTTTCAACCAGAAAAAAATTCAGCAGTATACCGATCAAGGCAATCGAAAGCAAATAACGAAATTTTCCCATTTTTCACTCTCCTTTAAAGCAAAAAAGCCACGAAGCGGTTACCTCCTTTCATAGGAGAAACTTGCCTTCGTGGCTTAATAATAATGATGTTTGGTTCGAGACCTGCCTTCAGGCAGGAAATATAAAAACATCATAGAGATGAGTTGCAAGACTTGTCAAGGTGAAAATTGAGTATACCGCGCCATCCTTCTTTCCTATGCCACTGACAGTATCCTTTGTGAAAAAAATGTTATAATAATTGTGGTATTTATTTCTTAATTTAATGTCCTACCCCCCATCCAATTGTGCCAACTTGTTGATATTACTATAATTAACCAATCAGTGTGAATTTTGCACGATTCTTGCATTCATATATTAGATTGTTTTGAATTATAGTATCCGAGAAAAAGCCAAGCCTGCTGTAACTGTAAGGCGGGTACGGAAAACTGCGGGTTTCTCAAGGTCACAAGCCACAGACCTAAGGGGGATAGCCGAGTTGCCTTGGACAAAGAGGTGATTCGGCTTTTTTGTTTAACCGGTCATTTATGGATATGGATAATCTGAGATATGCCATCCATTGTCGAAAAAAGAGTTGAAAGTAGATTCAAGATACTGGATTGTAATGTCCGGCTTGAATCTAAAGGAATACTGGGTCGTTTCGGAAATCAGATGCATTGTGCTTCGGCAATCAATTTGAGTCCCAACGGTATACAGGTGATTTCCAGTGATATGATAAAGGCTCAAAAACAGTATGATATTGTCATTTACACACGGGTTTTTCGTCAACCTATTTCAACCAAAGGGTGTGTTGTATGGCAAAAGCCCCATGATGGGAAAGATGCTAAGCGATACTATCGAACTGGTTTTGAGTTTACCTATTTCAAAGGACATGCGATGGAGCAACTTGAAGTGCTTGAAATCAGTCCTCATTTACGCTAAACATGAAAGAACTGATATTAATCGTGTGATTCATAGAAATCATTTTCAATCTGCACTTACCCTATTGCCGCTGCCACCATCGCCTGTACATTCTTCAGCCCGGCATTGGCCGGAATATCGCAACCGGACTGAAGGATGAAACCTTTGGGTCCCAGTTCTCTTATCAGTCTCGTACAATATGCGTAAATTTCGTCCGGTGTTTCTAAATACAGCATGGACGCCGGGACATCGCCCATGATGCACAGATGATCATCCAGTATGCTTTTGGCCTTGAAAATATCGGTTTCCCCGTCAAGGGCCAGGATGCATTTGCCCCTGGGAAGTTCTTTGAATCGTTTAAGTTCACGTGTCCAGTCCGAATCCAGGTGGAGGAGGGCGATGAGACCGGCATCGGTGACTTCATAGACCAGTTTTCGAAAATAGGGCCATACGAACCGGTTCCACATGGCGGGGGACAACAGGCAGGGGGCGGCCCGCCACCCGCCGATCCATACCAGGGGATAGCCAAGCTTTTGGGCGCGTCGAATCGCCTTGTCGGCCAGATGGGGTACGATCGTATCCATGACGGCTTCAATTTTGTCCGGTATTTCTATCAGATCCATAAAAAATTCAGCCATGGAACGGGCACCGCATAAAAGCTCAATCGGTGTGGTGACATCGCCACCGCTCAACACCGGGACGCCATTGTCCCGCCATTTCCCCTTTACATCCACGGGTTTTCGTTTGGGTGGGAAGAATTCATCCGGTACGCCATTGAGAATATCCTCCCGCATGAACCGGTCAAAGAATTCGGGCCAACCCGTATTCAGCAAACGGTCATAGTCATCCCGCTTCATCAACTCGGTTTCAGCTACCTGCCACATTTCATTGTCGGGCAGGTCAACGCCGGGCACGCGAACTTTGGACATGAAGTCATAGCAGAGCCCATACGGCCAGAATGATCCGTAATTAACGGCATCACCGCCACCGATTAAATGGAAAGCCCGGATCATGGTGTCGAGGTTCTTTACCGGCGATCCCAGAAACTCAGCCATCGGTGTACCGGTTGCATAAGCGGCGAAACCGGAATACTCCAGAACAACCGGGACTCGGTCCGGCTCTTCCAAGGCCACTGCTTTTAAAATTCTGGTTAAGCGTTCAGCGTACACTATTCATCTTTTCTTCCCATTCGAAGTCTTTACCGGTCACGATATCTTCCATGCGCCGAATACGTTGATCGATATTATCGTAGCGACGCCGAACCCGGCGGGCCGTACGATGGCGGGAGTCCATATAGCTGTCGTAGAAATCCCGTTCGGCTACACTTTCAAAAGGGCGGATCGGCTCGGGCTTCATCACCAGTGCGGCCACGACGTAAATGCCGATCATTGGCCAGATTCCGGTAATCATCAATACGACAACCACCATAAACCGGATCCAGAACACACTGAAATCGAAATATTCCCCAAATCCGCGGCACACACCAAATATAAACCCGCGCCGGGAGCGGTACAATCCGCGCGTTTGTTGGTATCGATTCATTTGTCTTTTTCCTTTTCTTTATAATCCATCAGAATCGTCTCCAGAGTTTCGATCCTTTTTTCCATGCGGGACAGTCCCCGAAAGATCTCCTGCATCATTTCCGCCTCTTCGGCCTGGTTCTTCCGACTTCGCCGGGATATCCCGCCATGGCGAGCTCTAATCGCCGCGAGGATCGTCCCGCCGACAATCGCCAGGGCGAGGATAAGACTTCCGAAAACAATGCCTACGATGTAAACCGGTGTCATTTTCGACTATGCTCCATTATATTCGCGTTTTCTTTCTTGATGGATTTCAATGCATCAAGTTCCATTTCGATTTCATCGTCGTACAATTTTTCGAACGCTTCTTCAAGGGTTGGTTTCCGACCGTAGTTAATCAGGTCTGCCTCCGCCTCCATCCGTTCGATACGATTTTCGAAATCATCGAATTTAGCGATGGTTTCGTAACTGTCTACCCGGCGGATTTCCTCCTGAGCCCTGCGCTTACCTATCGCCCGGATATGGCGTTGGGCGAGCACCCGCTGTTTTTCCCGGGCTTTGGTCAGCTTTTCGTCAAGCTGACGGATGTCGTCCCGATATTGGGCGATCAGGGTCTGGTGACCGCTAAGTTCCGTCTCCAGGGACTGGGTCATACGGGCAAAGCGGCGTTTTTCCTGAAGCGCTTCACGGGCCAGATTGTCGCGTTCTTTTTCAACGGCCAGACTCGCCCGATCTTCCCAAAGCGTTTCACGGGAACAGGCCTCGTCGATCTGACGCTGAATCTTTTTGCGGTTGGCCATCACTCCCGCACAAGCCGCTTTCAGCTCGACCAGGGTATCTTCCATCTCCCGGATCATCAAGCGTATCAGCTTCTCGGGATCCTCAGCTTTGTCCAGCATGGCATTGATATTGGAACTGATAATGTCTCTAAATCGTGTAAAAACACCCATTGTAGTTCTCCTTGCTTGACGGGTTGTTTCATTCAACTGCTTTGGTTGATGAGCACAATCCGTGCCAGAGTGGTTCATATTATAATAACCAGCTGATTTCACAGGTGATACACTTTATAAAAGTAGGGTTGACCGGGTAATAGGAAAATGGTAAATTATACCAAATATTAGTAAAATTAACTTAATTCAGGTGTAATTATGCCATACCTCGATAAAAATGATGCTGAGAATAATACCCCGGTCGCATCATCCGGGGTCACAATGGAGGCGCAGGGTCAGTCAGATGCGTTTCTGGAATTTCAGGAACGGATCGCAAAGGTCGCGCCCATCGATCGGCCGGTACTGATCATCGGAGAACGCGGTACGGGAAAGGAATTGGCCGTCACTCGCCTACATTACCTGTCCGGTCGGTGGGAAGGGCCTTTGGTGACGATCAACTGCGCTGCGTTGCCGCCATCTCTCATGGAAACGGAACTTTTCGGCCATGAAAAAGGTGCTTTCACCGGTGCCGTCAAGCGCCGTCAGGGCCGTTTTGAAGCGGCCGACAACGGCACCCTGTTACTCGATGAAATCGGGAATATCCCCATGGAGGCGCAGGAAAAGATTCTGCGGGTAGTGGAATACGGCGTGTTCGAGCGGGTTGGCGGGATCCGGCCGGTAGAAGTAGATGTGCGGGTGATCGGTGCTACCAATGCAGATTTACCGGCATTGGCAAGGGACAACCAATTCAAACAGGACCTGCTGGACCGGCTCTCATTTGAGGTGTTGTTTCTTCCCCCGCTTCGGGAGAGAAAGGGCGATATCCTTCTTCTGGCCGATCATTTCGCCCGCCGCATGGCTTACGAAATGGGGATGGAAGACATGCCCTCGTTCAGCCCCGATGCGGCTGCTGCCCTGGAAAAGCATACCTGGCTGGGGAACATCCGAGAATTGAAGAACGTGGTGGAACGGGCCGTTTACCGGTCGACAACCCCTCGCATCGAATTCATCAATCTGGACCCGTTTCAGTCGCCCTATCAGGTGGAAGATCCAAAGCCGGCTGACTTTGAACCGGCGAAGAAAATAACGTTAAGCAAGGAATCGAAAATGCCCGATTTTACTCGTCTGCCGCTGAAAGATGCCGTTAAAAGCCTGGAGATTAATATGATCAAACGTGCCCTGGAAAACGTACGCTATCATCAAAAGAAAGCTGCCGGCCTGCTGGGATTGACCTATGACCAGTTTCGAGGACTGCTCCGCAAGTATTCAGAGGAGCTAAGGCACTACGAATATGCCGGGGAATGATCCCATCAAGATCATCCTTTTTTTCGCGCTGTCCCCATAATTCCAAAATTGTTTTTACTTCGATCAAGGGTGAGGGGGCAAGGGGTTATTTTTTAATCTTAACCAGATGGCTGCCGAGGAGCCGGATATGCCCCATCTCTTCCTTGATGATGTCTCCCAGTTGTTTTTTCCCTTTATCCGTGGGAACAGCTTCTTTCATCCCGAGGAA
>JAOZUU010000083.1:0-3823 GCA_029938515.1 Desulfobacterales bacterium
TTAGGGTTCCTACCCTTCCAGCACCGCTCCGACACTGCCGAAAAAGAACCGATCCCCAAGCAGGTTATAAAGCGTCGCCGCTTTGGCCAGGCCGGTGCAATGGGATACGCCTATCCGTTCGATCCGATATTGATCAATCACGCGGATAGTCTCGTCAAACTGGTCCTCGCTGGAAAACCCGAGATGGGTGCCGCCGATGATGGCATGGATCCGATCACGACCCATCTTTTCCAGGGTGTAGTTAATGATGTTAACCATTCCGGCATGGGCACATCCCAGGATGAGAATGAGGCCCTTGTCGCTGTCAACAATCAGGGACAAGTCATCCTGGATCGGGTCGGGATGAATCGGGTCCGCGCCAGGTGGGTGAACAGTCATATTCGCGTCACTTTTTTCAAAGAGGGTCGTTCGCGGGATTTCACCGGTAAGATAGACACCCGGGCCCACTTCGACCATCCCCGTATTTAATTGAAACCGGGCGCCCAGTGATTCAAGAAAAGGGCGACGATACGGGATGCCGATGTACCGCTTTTCTCCGTCTTTAGACCAGTACCGCTCGAAAAACATACCCGGATGACCGTACACAGGCACCGGACCTTTGAGTTTCAGCACGGCCGGCAGTCCGCCGGTATGATCATAATGCCCATGGCTGATCATAACAGACTCGATTCGTTTCAAATCCTTTCCCAGTGCCAGAGCGTTGGTTACAATGCCAAAGCCCTGACCGGTATCGAACAGATAATCACCTTTGTCCGTTTCGATAAGGCAGGCAAATCCATGCTCTCCCACCACACCGAAAGGGATCCCCACCGAATTTTCACAGAGGATGGTTACGCGTGTTTTCATTTTTTCTCCTTATTCCATGAGACTTTTGTAAAATGATAATATTTTAATCTCCGTCTGTCTGGGTATCATTTTGAATGCAAAATGGAATGACTTGCTTCGGGTCGAAAATGGCGATTCAATGCAGCGATAATTTCGGCCATGTCCATAGGAATGGGTGCCTCGAATATGACTTTTTTGCCACTTGCCGGATGAACGAAACCCAAATATCTGGCATGCAGCATCTGACGGGGTACCCGAACCCGGTTGCCGGGGGACACTTCAAGCGTACCGGCCGTCCGACGCGGCCCATACACCGAATCACCGACCACCGGATGGCCCAAAGAATTCAAATGGACCCGGATCTGATGGGTTCGGCCGGTTTTCAGGTAAAGCCTGATGAGCGTTGCCGATGGAAAACGACGGACAACCCGCCAATTGGTTTGGGCGGTGCGGGCGCGTCGACCATTGACGGTCATTTTTTTCCGATTCACCGGGTGCCGCCCGATGGGTCGGTCGATCATACCGGTGTTGCCGGTGACGGCACCGTGAACCAGGGCCAGGTATTCCTTATAAACGGCGCGCGCTTTAAACAGGCCGGAAATTTCCTGATGGGCACGGTCATTTAATGCCACCACCAGACAGCCGGAAGTATCTTTGTCCAATCGATGCACAATTCCGGGCCTGATCCGGCCACCCACGGAGAAAAGACCGGGGAAATGATAAAGCAGACCGTGAACCAGGGTACCGGTCTGGTGACCCGGTGCCGGATGGACCACTCGGCCGGCCGGCTTATTAAGCACGATAAAATGATCGTCTTTGTACAGCGTATCGAGTTCAATGGGTTCGGGTATAATATCTGCGGATTCGGGAGGGGGAACACGACCCTGAATTTTTTCTCCGGAGCGTACCCGGTGCGCCGGCTTCACGACCTGGCTGCCCAGACGGATAAATCCGTCCCTGATCAAACCGGCGACCTGGGTACGGGAACACTGGCTAAGATGACCGGCAACGACGCTGTCCAGACGCTGACCGGCATCGCTTTCGCCGGCGGTAAAGATAAAAGCGCCGGAATCGGTATTCATTAATAAAGGTCAGTTGTCCGGATTGTCCGGCGGAGGAAACAGGGCCTCGATTTCCGATTGAACAATTTCTTCGGGGACGTTTTTGGCGGTAGATATCTCTTTAACCAGCAAGACCTGGGCGGTGTCGTAGAGTTTGCGCTCACCGAATGACAGATCCTTGGTATATTTCAACAGCGACAGATCTCTGAAAACTTCGGCCACATCGATAAGCGATCCGGTCTTTAATTTGTCCATATATTCACGATAGCGCCGGTTCCAGGTCTGGGTTTCATTCCCCACGCCCGAATCGTCGCTCATCACAGTGTAGATCTTGAGAACATCTTTCTTGTCAATCACATTCCGCAGCCCGACATGGTTGACATTGGCGGTGGGAATCATAATGGTCATGCCGCTCTCCACCACCTTGAAAATATAAAAATCATGCTTTTCACCATTGATATCCCTGTTTTCAACCGACTCGATCCGGCCCACACCGTGAGCAGGGTAAACAGCAACGTCCCCCACATTAAACCGGGAAACCTTTGAATGGGTCTGATCTTTGGCATTGGTCTCTTTTTCGCTCATATTTGCACCGATTTTATTTGCTGGGCTACTATAGTCTTCCGGATAAAGTTTTTGGACGGCGTTATCGATCGCTCCCCTTCGACGACGTACGGGGTGTACGCCTTACTCAGGGGGGCTCCCTCTATCCTTGCCAAAAACATTATCTGAAAGCCTATATGATATGGATCTTCAAACCGTATTTGAAGTGATTATTATAGCAATATAACATATATTTCATGATCAATCAAATAGAAAAGGATTGACGCAAGCGCCAATCCTTTTTTTGGGGTAATGATTCCCAGCTTATTTGATGCCGATTACAACAGGAAGGGCACCATCAGCAAGGCGACCACATTTAGAATTTTGATCATCGGATTAATAGCCGGGCCGGCGGTATCCTTGTAAGGATCGCCGACGGTATCGCCGGTGACGGCGGCCTTGTGAGCATCGCTGCCCTTGCCGCCCAGATGACCGTCTTCAATATATTTCTTGGCGTTGTCCCAGGCCGCGCCACCGGTGGTCATGGAGATGGCCAAGAAAACGCCGGTAACAATGGAACCGATCAGCAATCCGCCCAGGGCGATCTTCCCAAGGAAAAAACCGACCACAAGCGGTACGATAACAGGTAACAGGGCCGGAACCAGCATCTCTTTAAGCGCGAATTTGGTTACGATATCAACACACCGGCCATAATCGGGCTTGGCCGTACCTTCCATGATTCCGGGGATTTCACGAAACTGGCGGCGTACTTCGTCCACGACCGCACTACCCGCCTTGCCCACCGCTTTCATAGCCATGGATGCAAACAGGTAGGGAAGCAGCCCGCCGATGAAAAGACCGATAATAACATTCACGTCGGCAAGATCGAATTTCAGTGTTCCCTCGCCCCCATGAATTGCAAATTCCTGTACGTAAGCGCCAAACAAAACCAGGGCGGCTAGGGCGGCTGATCCGATAGCGTAGCCCTTGGTAACGGCCTTGGTCGTGTTGCCGACCGCATCCAGCGGATCTGTGACTGCACGGACGCTTTCATCCATTCCGGCCATTTCGGCGATACCACCGGCATTATCGGTGATCGGCCCATACGCATCGATGGCAATGACCATCCCGGTCATGGAAAGCATCGACATGGCAGCCATCGCGATTCCATATAGTCCGCCGAAACTGTATGCCAGGAAAATAGACAGGCAGATCGCCAGAACCGGCAAGGCGGTGGACTGCATGGAGACGGCCAGGCCGGCGATAATATTGGTCCCATGTCCGGTGGTTGACGCCTCGGCGATGCCTTTCACCGGGCTGTAGATGCCGGTGTAGTATTCGGTGATAATGACAATCACCACGGTAAGAATCAGACCGATCAGGGTGCAGTAATA
>JAOZUU010000083.1:3923-8867 GCA_029938515.1 Desulfobacterales bacterium
GCGGTAATCGCATAGGTTTCGAACAGATCGGCCGCCATTCCGGCACAATCACCGACATTGTCACCCACGTTGTCGGCGATGGTCGCCGGGTTTCGTGGATCATCTTCGGGGATTCCGGCTTCAACCTTTCCCACCAGGTCGGCACCCACATCGGCACCCTTGGTAAAAATACCACCGCCCAATCTTGCGAAAATTGAGATGAGGCTGCCACCGAAACCGAGGGCGACCAGGGCAATGACATCATGTGTTACGGTGTAATAACCGGCAACGGACATCAATGCCAGACCGGCCACGATCATGCCGGTAACGGAGCCCCCCCTGAAAGCCATGGAAAGACCGGCCGCCATACCGCTTTTAGCGGCTTCCGCCGTCCTTACGTTGGCGATAACGGACACTCTCATGCCGATGTAGCCGGCTATGAATGACGCCACCGCACCGATGAGGAAACCGATGGCGGTTTGGGCGCCCATGGTGGCGAAAATAACGCCGAAGATGATGATACCGGCAATCCCCATGCTTTTCATCTGCCGATTGAGGTAGGCGATCGCGCCTTCTTTAATGGCATTGGCGATCTCTTGCATTTTTTCGTCGCCGGCGGGCGCGCCCTTGACGATGCTGGCAAGAATGATTGCAAACAATACCCCCACTGCCCCAACCAGGGTACAAGTCAAAGGTATATTTTCCATCACAACATTTAATACAGAATCCATTCTACTCTACCCTCCTTATAAAGTTAAGGTTCATTCCAATTTGTATTCAAGCGCTGCAAAGTGTTCGCCGCGTCGTCGGCTTCCTTAAGCGCACGATCAGTACACCTGCGTCCGCCGCCCAGCTGCCTTGGCATCATCTTGAATGCAAAATGGAATCAGTTACATCTGTTTTACGGTTAAATCTGTTCATTCCTTCCAGTGTCCCCTCATGCAGAATCGTGTGCACCGCCTCTTTTGCCCGATCAATGACTTCGACCAGTATTTTTTTTTCCGGTGAGTCAAAAGGCCTCAGTACATAATCCGTCACGTCAATCCCGGGTACCGGACGCCCGATCCCGACGCGCAGGCGGGTGAACACACCTCCTCCGAAGGCTTCCATGATGGATTTAATTCCTTTGTGTCCGCCACTCCCCCCTTTCTCTTTAATTTTTAATCTGCCGAATGCGAGGTCGATATCATCATGGACGATGATCAATTCCTTGCATGAAATTCCCAATCGATCCGCCAGCCGTTGGGCGGGCGGACCGCTTCTGTTCATATAAGC
Source organism: Desulfobacterales bacterium (assembly GCA_029938515.1). Taxonomy (GTDB): domain Bacteria; phylum Desulfobacterota; class Desulfobacteria; order Desulfobacterales; family QNYZ01; genus QNYZ01. The sequence continues at coordinate 5,178 of JAOZUU010000083.1, forward strand.
CATGGGTTTGGCCAGACATACCCTCATTTCCGTCAGCGGGTGACAACCGTAATCGATATTTTTCTGCCCACCGCCAAATTTTATTCGCCATTCAGCGGCAAGCGCATCCGCGATCATGAATCCCATGTTATGGCGGGTATGACGATATTTTCGCCCGGGATTTCCCAGCCCTACCACCAGGCGTGTTTTCTCGTTTCTCATCCTGCCAGTAACAAAAAATCCTGTGGATCGTCCGGTGATCGCTGTTTCTTTTTGAGACTTTTGAAAAAGGTCTCTGTTGGAAAACGAAAAACCACTTGAATCGATTAGGATTTTTCGGATTCGGTGTCTTTTTCCGTATCTTCGGTCTCCGCTGCTTCACCTTCAACCGGTTCGCCCTCGACCTCCAAGCCTTCAATTTCTTCTTCTATTTCAGGCTCTTCGATTTCCACTTTGGCGCTGATAACCGTCAGTACGGTAAAATCGGTCTCCGTCTGAATCTCAACACCTTCGGGCAACGGGATCGATTTAATATGCAGGGAATCGCCAATCACCAGATCAGTGACATCCACTTCAATGGCCGCCGGAATCTGGTTTGGAAGACACGTAATTTCCAGTTCGCGACGAATGCTCTGCAGGAGCCCCCCTTCCTCAACCCCCTTGGATTTACCAACCAGTAATATCGGGACATTCACCGTGATCTTGTTTTCCATGTCGATTTCGTAAAAATCAGCGTGTAAAAAGGCCTCGGTGGTGGGATGAGTTTGCAGCTCTTTGACAATCACCGGTTTCGTATATGTCTCACTATCGTGCACAATCAGATTGAGCAGCGCCTGGAGTGAAGCGGCCGTTTTGAAAGCCTGCTCCAGTTCCTTGATGTCCACGGACAATAACACCGGATCCGTGGCGGTCCCGTATAATATGGCCGGAATACGACCCTCTCTGCGAAGGACGCGGGCAGGACCGTTTCCGGTCGTAGTCCGAATATTTGCATTAACTTCGATAAGTTCCAAAAAAATGCCTCCTGTTTAGAATTTAATATTTTTCAAAAATTCGCCGGTTACACAAAAAGCGAGGTAACCGAATCCCCCTGGTGACTGCGAATAATGGCTTCACCGATCAGGTTGGCGATGGTCAATACTTTGAATTTATTACTGGCGGTTGCTTCCGGTTTCAACGGAATAGTATCGGTTACAATGACGGATTTAAGCGGTGATCGCTCAATCCGCTCAATGGCCGGACCGGAAAGCACCGGATGAGCGCAGCAGGCGTATACTTCCCTTGCTCCTTTTTCCATAATGGCGGCGGCGGCTTCGGTCAATGTCCCGGCCGTATCAACCATATCATCGAGGATGATCACAACCTTGTCGGCCACATCACCGATTAGTGCCATGGCCTTGGCCTTATTGGGTGCCTCGCGGCGTTTGTCCACAATGGCCAGTCCCGCGTCGAATCGTTTGGCAAATGCCCGGGCCCGTTCCACGCCCCCGGCATCCGGCGAGACGATCACCAAGTCCCCGGTAAATTTTTTTCGGATATAATCAATGATAACCGGCGCTGCAAACAGATTGTCCACGGGAATATCGAAGAAACCCTGAATCTGTCCGGCATGCAGATCCATGGTAATCAATCGATGCGCACCGGCAGTGGTAATCAGATCGGCTACCAGCTTGGCGCTGATCGGTACCCGCGGGGCCACCTTTTTATCCTGGCGGGCATAACCGTAATACGGAATAACGGCCGTGATGCGCCGGGCCGAGGAACGTTTGATGGCATCGATCATCAATAACAATTCCACCAGATTTTTATTGACCGGCGCACAGGTGGATTGAACCACGTAGATGTCCCGTAAGCGGACATTGTCATTGATTTCAATCTGGATTTCACCGTCGCTAAAGGTGGTTATCTTGACATCACCAGGCTGAACGTTCAGATAGTTGCAAATTTTTCGAACCAGATCCGGATTTGAATTTCCGGAAAATACATAAAAATCATCAATATTTGCCATAACCGGGTTAACCTGTCGAAATGCTGTATTTTATTTCAAATGGCTGGGGCGGGAGGATTCGAACCTCCGAATGCAGGAACCAAAGTCCTGTGTCTTACCGCTTGACGACGCCCCAGCAATCGTCATTTAGCTCTCTTATTTTCACACGACCAGCACTCGGCTTGAAATACGTTCCAGGGATACTCCCCGGCCAAATGCCGGAACACACTCCGGGCAACCGCTTTATCCCTGAAAAGGCCGAAAACCGTCGGCCCGCTTCCGGACATGAGCGCACCGTTCGCCCCCAATGACAATAACGTTTGCTTAATTTCCTCAATTTCCGGATACCGTGCCGCCGTAACCGTTTCAAGGTCATTGTATAAATATTTCTCTATCTTACCCGGCGAGATGCCTTTTAATACATTCTCGACACGCAAGTCTAAATTTTTATGCCGTTGGTGATATTTTGTCAATCTTAAATTCAGGTTTTGATAGACGGTCGCGGTGCTTATTCGAATGGATGGATGAACCAGAATGATGGAAGACCCAGACAGGATACCGGTCACCGGTTGAAGAACCTCGCCGATGCCGGTGGCAATGGCCGGCCGCTGAAAGATGAAAAATGGCACATCCGCACCCAGATTCAGGGCCATGGCCCCTAATTCCTGATAAGTGTACGGTTTTCCGAAAAACCGGTTTAAAGCCAGAAGGACCGTCGCGGCATTGCTGCTGCCACCGCCGAGGCCGGCGGCAACGGGAATCCGCTTTTTAATAACGATATGGGCGCCGAATAGTTCTCCCTTTTTTTCCCTGGTCCAGTCAGCCCAAAACAATCGGGCGGCCCGGTGGGCGAGGTTGGTTTCATCTTCGGGAACATCCGGATCTGAACAGGAAACAGTAATTTTCCGGCGGGTCCGTTTTATTGTTACCGTATCGGCAAGGGTAATAGGACACATCAAGGTGACCAGTTCATGGTAACCATCGGGTCGTTTACCGGTCACGGCTAAAAACAGGTTAATTTTGGCGGGAGAAATATGAGAAATCGGAATCGTTGTCATCAATCACAGTGACGTCATTGTTATTTTAACTGACTGATTTGCATATTAAATCATAAAAAAATCAGCCACTAACACACACAGACAGATTTTCCCGGCCGTGTCCACCTATTTTTTAAAAAATAGTCTGTGCATATCTGTGTACCCCTCAAGGGGGTATTAAACAGAATGGGCTGCCTGCCCCGTGAAACCAGTGGGCTATTGTTTCACTGGGGTGGCCAATCATAGGGTTTCAGGATAACCTTAACGTACCCTGCATCATCAACTTTTTTCCTTAACGTAAAACATTTGGAGGTCGTACAGAAGGCTTTCCATCATCATGGTTTCCTCCTCGGTTAGATTTCCCTTGGTTTTTTTCTCCAGCATGGCAATAACATCAATGGTCTGCTTGGCCAGTTCCAGGTTTTTGGCCTTTGTTCCGCTGGATGGATCTTCCACCATGCCGAGATGAACCAGGGCCGAATGGTTCAAAGAGATGATAAATGTGGCAAAGGTCATCTTCGGCATTCCGGCGGACGGGGTGTCACTTTTGGTATCAGTCCCGGCCTTCTTTGCTGCCTCTTCTCCATTTTTCAGAATAAAATCTTTGGGTTCTTCGGACATAAGGCCCCCTCGTTATTACAAACAAATGCGTTGATCAGGATCGTCACTCCAAAACCGGCAAAGCCG
>JAOZUU010000084.1:0-1914 GCA_029938515.1 Desulfobacterales bacterium
GGTGGAATTGGCCAACCGAGGCTGGCTCGGATGGTGTAAGGGTAAACATATTTGAAATTTCGAACCATCCTGCGGTTTGGATTCAACCTGGACCGCACCGCCATGCTGACGGATGACATGATGGGCGATAAACAAACCCAGACCGGTTCCCCGGGACCCTTTGGATGAAAAAAAGAGGGTAAACATTTTCTCTCTCGTTTCCTGATCCATTCCCATCCCATTGTCCTGAATAATATAGCAAAGACGCTCAGGTTTTATTAAAAAAACCTTGAATAGCACCTGATGTTCGGATTTGTCATGGTCGCTGACACAGGCATCGATGGCATTTTCCAGGATATTCACAATAGCGACCTGCACCCAGTTGGCATCGACCTCAACGGTACCTAAAGATTGTGAAATATCGACTTCCAGGCGGACCTTATTCTTTTCCGCCACCGGTTTTACCGTTTCGATAATATCCCGAGACATCTGGGCCACATCCACGGGCTGATAATTGAGTTCTCTCGATTTGGCATAATAAAGTATCTCCAGGACCATTTTTTTAATTCGCTCGGCCATCTGTTTAACCTGGTCAAATGCCCGCTGAATCCGCTCGGGGTCCTGTCTGGCCAGGCCGGATTCCAATTGGTAAATACCACCATCCAGTGCGGTCAGCATCCCTTTGACACCATGGGACATGGATCCGAGCATGAGGCCCAGGGAAGTGAGATGATCCTGCAGTTGTCGAATCTGGGTAATATTGGTGGAAATTTCCATGACCTGGGTAATTTGCCCCATGCTGTTACGAATGGGGGCTGTCCAGGTAATCGTGTTATACTGTTCGCCGGTTTTTGATGTGACAATCTCTTCGGTCGAATGGGGCATGCCATCATCGAAAGTTGCAGCGACCGGGCATTCCCGGCATCGTGTTGCGCGGTGCTTATAAATTTCGAAACAATGGGAACCGATTTCATCACCAAAATCCTTCTTGAACATTTTATTGGTGGCGGTGAGAAGAAAATTCCGATCCTGCACGGTGATATAACAGGGAACTTCGTCAAAGAGTTGTTGATAAAGCGCCTGGGTATTGCTGAGGTCGGCGATTTTCTTTTCATAGCGCCCCAATTTTTTTTCTAAAGCAATCCGGTCTTTCGCCTGCTTAAGGGCAAGATTCAAGGCGTGACTTTTAATCGGCCGGGATAGATAACCGGCCACATCGGAGCGAAACTCCGCCATGGCCTGATCGATATGCTCCGGCTCGGAAATGATAATGATCTGGGTAAGCGGCTGCGTTTTTTTTACTTGTTTCAGAATATATATGATCTCACCGTCGGGCAGGTAGGGATCGGCAATAACTATTTCAGGATGGGTCTTTTCAAGGCTGACCAGCACTTCGTCATTCGTGCTGGCAATTGAAACTTCCACCTGCTGTCGTTCAAGATAGGTCCCCAGCGCTTCAGCATGACTTCTGGATTTATCTATAAGTAGGACTGTATTTGCCATAATCTTTTATCATGGAAACAATTATTGTTTGTGTCTTGGTGCCTTGGTGGCCATTCTTTCCGGTTTATCTGTGTCAGGTTATAGAATATTCTCCCTGACAACTTTCAAAAGCTTATCCCGGTCAAATGGTTTGGTGATGGCGGCCACGGCTTTCCCAATGGCATGTTCGATGCCTGACAGACCGCTGATAACAATTACCGGAATATTTTTCAGACTTTTTTCCTGGGTCATTTTGCGGTAAAATCTAGGCCCCCATTCATCGGGCATCTCTATATCCAGCGTAATCAAGTCCGGTATTTCTTTTTTAGCGATTTCTATCCCCTTTGCCGCGTTTTCCGCCGAAAAAACAGTATACCCATTATCTTCAAACAGCGTAACGAGATAATCGACAATATTGGGATCATCATCAACCACTAAAATTTTCTTGCCCAT
>JAOZUU010000084.1:2014-4331 GCA_029938515.1 Desulfobacterales bacterium
GCATCCATTTTCCGGGTGTGGTGGGCCATAACGATCAGGTCGGCCTGTTTTTCCCGGGCGTATTTAACAATTTCGATATACGGAATGCCTTCCCAGACGTCGAAAGAGTAGTCCAGGCCTTTTTCCAGTTTTTTAATATATCTGCCCCTTATTTGCTTTAAGGAATCTCGAATTTTAGACTCGATTTCATCCTGGGTCAGAAGCTTGCCCATATGCACATCACTAATATCGAGGGCGTGAAAGATATGGAGTTCACAATCAAGGGCGTTAACGACCTTCAGGGCAAATTGAAAGGCAACATCGGAAGCTTTTGAGAAATCAGTGCCAAAAACAACACTTGACATCCCCCCCCAGAAGGAAGCCGCAGGACGATTGACGATAAGAACCGGGCAGCGGACGGACTTGGCTACCAGCTGCAGGGTCGACCCGACCATGCTTTTTTTGTACACTGAAACCCCCTCACCTTCAGTGCTTCCACCCATAATGACAAGATCCGGTTGCGAAGCCCGTGCTTCCCTCAGGATTTCGCGATGGGGCAGACCGACCGCAATTTTGATTTCAAAATCCTTGGCAGTCTCAAGCTGCCGTGAATAGTAAGTCTTGATCTCTTCATCCACCCATGCAACATATTCGTCATCGAGCTCTACCCTTTCACCGGTTTTGACATCTAGAACGACCTGGCTGTAGCCTCGCGTGGGAACCCCCAGCACATGAAAAATGGTGATGTGGGCATCATAGCGCTGGGCCATATCGAACGCGACCCGGGCCGCATAATCACTGGCTGGAGAAGCGGATGTGGCGAACAGGATCTTTTTAAACATGTGTCACCTCACTTACGAATCTGCGGGTTTTAGGCACTATTCGTGTCATCTTGTTCAATTGATTGTTTCCGAGTGCCTTAACCGGGCTCACTATTCTTTTGGCCGAAGATGTTCGGGAATTTCAACCATGCTGATCAAGAGCGGCTTGAGGAAAGACCATTCAATTCCGATTTTATATTCTTCCTCGAGATCCCGGATAGCGTCCCAGCAATTATGGCACGGGGCGATCACCAGTTCAGCGCCGCTGTTCAGCAATTGGTCGCGTTTGGTTATCAGGGCCTTGTTGCGTTGGGGACGATAGATTCCGATTCCATTGAAACCACCCCCCCCGCCACAGCAATAGTTGTGCTCCTTATTCGGTGCCATCTCTACAAAATAGCCGGGTTCGACGATATAAGTCATTATCTCCCGGGTGACTTCCTTTAAACCGTTGTTGCGGATATAATTACAGGAATCCTGAAGTGTCACCGGTCTTTTCAGCCTTTTAGCCGGATCGATTTTAAGCTTTCCGGTTCGTAGTGCCTCGGCGACCCATTCAACATAATGAATCGATTCAACCGGAGGATTTCCATCTTTTCTCCCTGCCCAGTAGGGTCCTTCAATTACCGTCGCCCGATGTGCGTGGCCACATTCGGTCCCCACCATCCGCTTGGGTTTGAGTCTCTCCATAGCGGCATAAACGCTTTCCACCTGCATTTTACAAGCAGCCCAATCGCCGGCGAACATCGACAGGCTGGTCTGCTCCCATCCTTTGGACGGGACCGTCCAGTTCTCACCGGCCAGATGGAAAAGAATGCCCGCTTCGGCCAGATCCTCCGGGTAATGTTTCACTTCCCTGGCGTTGACGGTATACATAATATCGGCCCCTTCTTTATCCACCGGGACTTCAAGGCCGGGGTAATCGTCTTCATTTTCCTCCACCATCCATTCGAAGGTCTCGACGAAATCCTCATCGGTTACATCCATCTGGGCACGGTAAACACGGTGCATGCCGGCGCCGATTTTCAGCTCCCAGGGCACGAACCCCTGCTGATAAAGCAAGCCGCGCAGGTAACCGAACATGATCCCCATATCGATCCCATGGGGGCAATACATGCCGCAGCGATTGCAGCAGGTGCATTTGGCCCAGGCCGTCTCCATGGCCATGTGCATGAAGTCATTGTCTACTTTGCCTTTACGCCGAACGATTTTACCAAGGGTCGACTGGATTTTGTAAGCCGGCACTTGCTTCGGATCGCGGTCATTGATTAAATAGAGAAAACAGCTGTCCGCACACATTCCGCAATGAGCGCAAATCTCGAGCCACGTCCGCATTCGCGATTTTAACGTATTTTGAATGGTTTTCCACAAGAGCTTATCATCAATCTCCAGGCTTTTCATTTCCTCATAATATACTTTGCCGCTTTTATCGGATAGAAGTGTTTTGAGCGCCTCTTCCGTCTCAATCGGCTTTTTGTTGCAGAGTGTTCCTTCAGGCATGAGCAACTTCTCCTTTG
>JAOZUU010000084.1:4431-8851 GCA_029938515.1 Desulfobacterales bacterium
GTTAGAAAACGCCAGAACAGTAATAGTGAAATCAGGATGCCGCCCAATATAATATAAGTGATGCTCTCCGTATGAAGCATATAATCGTGTAAGGTGTGAAAAACATGATCCATTGCGATGTCCTCTTAATATTTAAATATCGTGGCGAAAATCCGGATGCTCATAAAAAATCGGCATGCGGGTGGTTATGAATCGATAAATGACCACGCCCAGTGTAACGATAAAGATCGATGTGCCGATCTCCATCCAGCTGGGGACGTATCTTTGGGCGGAAGGCAGGTACCAGTTAAAGGCGACCACGGAGATGTTCAGCCGGTTAAGGACGACCCCCAGAACAGACAATGCCGCCGCCCAGCGCGCCCAGCGCAGGTTGCGTTCCCGAACCGCCAGGGAATATAAAAAGGCGGGCAGCGCCACAAAACCGATCAACTCTAAAAGGAACCACAGCCCCCATCCGGTGAAGAGCAAGTGCCAGTTGTTGTCAACGGAAATACCGATTAATTTAACGGACAGATATCCCATCATGACGAAAGAAGCCGCCTTGCTGAATCCCAAAGCAACACCCTCGCTCTCCCTTAAGTGGGTAGCGTCCATTTTATGATGCAAAAACCGGTGGGCCAACGTACCCTCGAATATCACCATGGATAAGCCGGCAAAAATACTGGAGATAAAAAAGTACACCGGCAAGTAGTTGGAATACCATAAGGGATGCAGCTTTGAAGGTGCAATCATGAACAAGGCCCCGAGAGAGGATTGATGCAAGGTCGAAAGAACCACGCCGAAGATGGTGAGCACAAGGGTCATCCGGACAATCAGGTTGCGGACTTTTTTCAATCCCAGCCATTCCAGAGCCGCGGGGCTATACTCGATAAAGAGCACGGCAAGATAGAGGAATACGCAAAGGCCCACTTCATACAGCAGGGAAGTGGTTCCCGGGGAGAGAAAAATGGGATACGGCAATCGCCAGGGGCGACCCACATCGTAATGAAGGGCCAATACCACCAGGGCGTATCCCAAAAAAGCGGTTAAAATCGCCGGCCTGACCGCGGAATGATACCGCTTCAACCCGAATATATAGCAGGCCGCGGAAGTGACATAACCGCCGGCGGCCAGCGCGACACCGCACAGCAGATCAAACCCGATCCATATGCCCCAGGGATTGTTATCGTCAAGGTTGGTTACCGCTCCCAATCCTTTGGTAAAACGCAACACGGTGATGACCAAACCGGCCAGGATGATAATTCCCGCAACGACGTTGAATGGGGTCAATATCGATTTATTCGGTATATTCGTCTCCTGCGGCATCTAGGCGTCCTCCTTTTCAGCCGCCTCTTTCAGGGCTTTCTTAATTTCAAGATTAATCATCGCTTCTCTTTCCCTGGTCATTTTATCTTTTAATTCGGCCATTTTTGTTTTCATTTCGTCGTTGGCATCGGCAACGGTGGTGGCCACGGCCTCGATTCGCTCTTGCTGGGCAATTTTATCTTTTCTTTTGGAAATTGCATAAATGCCCGTCAGCAGAACCGGCCACAGTCCCACAACAATCGGGACCGCCGAAAGGGGACCTGAAGTAAACCGGGAAGCCGGTTGAACCCCGAGGTCTTCGCGCATGGCTATCTGGTTAAAAGGCCTGGGAGAAAGATACAGCCAGCTTGTGCCACCCATCTCACGCTCACCGTAAACATGGTCAACATATCGCCCGGGAAACTTATCGATTCGTTGTCGGGCAATTTTCAGCAGTCGATCTCTTTCGCCAAACGCCAGCGCCTCCGTGGGGCACGTTTCCACACATCCGGGAAGCAATCCTTTTTCAATACGGAACTGGCACAGATGGCATTTTCTGATCCTCGGAGTGAGCGGTTCATCGTATTCGTAGGCCGGGATGTTAAACGGGCAGGCGACCATGCAATATCGGCATCCCACACAAAGGGAAGCGTCATAGACAACCGCCCCGGTTTTATCCTTTCTTAGCGCCCGCACAAAACAGGCCGACGCGCAGGCAGGCTCAAGACAGTGATTGCACTGGTTTTTTGCAAAAACAACCGGCTCGCCAGCATCACTCTCAAACCGGTTCACAACGGTGAAGGCCGCGGCACTCGTACGTCGTGGATTCTCTAAAACAGTCAGATCGTCAAAAGGCCGGGCAGGTGATGGCAAATCGTTTACCCGGTTGCAGGCTTCTTCGCATTTCCGGCACCCGATACAGCGGGTCGTATCGTGTAACACCCCAAAACTTCCGGGGTAGCCCTCAAAATGCTTATTTGACGCCGCCCGGGCTTTCGGTACCATCATGGAAGTCGTACCCACGGCTGCCGCGCCGACCCATCCCAGGAATTTTCTCCGGGTTACACCCATAAGTCCGCCTTGATCCTTCCTTGAACTTGAACAAAAATGACCATTTTTCAAAGGTCTCGGTTACGTCCGTTTTTTATGGCAGCCGGTACAATCGGTTGCCTTCGGTTTTTCGATTTTCATTATCTGGTGACACGATATACACTGCCCATGATACGCCCCTTTGAGACCCGGCCTTTCATCCTGACTCGCCTTGAATGCTTCTCCGTGACAGGAGGCGCACCTGGGCGGTTGCGCCGAGGCCGGACTATTGTGGTGGCATCCCATGCACATGGTCGTTTGCTCTTTATGAAAAAAACGGGCCATCCGGTCGTCTTTCATTCCTGCGGCCAGTTTACGGATAATCCGGCGATGCGGAAAAGTAACGGCCTCATACTCGTTCGCCATGGTTTTTATAATAACATTTTCCGGAATTTGTTCATCCGGCGGCAGGGCGGGTTGTGTCGACGGGACGTCCAATGTTTCCCTGGCAAGGGCTGTTTTCTTCTCCGCGCTCATCGGCAACGGTTCGATGCCGGCTTGGTCAACAGCATGACACTGATTACAGGTCACTTCGGAAAACTTCTTTTCCGGCATTGATGCATGACAGCCGGCACAGTTTTGGGCGGTCTGGGCCTGTCGATGGCAGCCCATGCAGCTTTTTTGGGTTTTCGTGTCGTGCATCGCTGTTTCGAGACGGATAAAATCACCCTTTTTGTCGCCCGTCTCGGTATGGCATTGACTGCATTGTTTCAAGGATTCGTGGTGACATGACATACAGCCGGAAGCTTTTATTTCATGGGCCTCATGATTGAATGCCACCGGGTTCAAATGGTTTTTTGCCGATTTGACGTCCGGGTCGGATGTGGCCATCCAGCTGGCCATCCAGCTGGCCATAAGGACCAGATCTGGTTGATTTCTCTTCAGTCGTGGTACTTTTTTAACGATTTCGATCTTTTTTTGTTCGGCTGGATCGTGGCACCCGCCGCAATTTACGGGTCCCGCTTTTTTGGATCCGCCGATCATCTGCTGGTGGCAATTGATACAGGCCGAATGGGATGCAGTCTTAAGTGACTGGGCCTCTTTGGTCTTCACGGGCTGGTGACAGTACCGACAGGTCTCTTCTTCCCCTTTGATGTATACGGTTTTTTCATTTTTCTGGTCGTATTTATGGTGACAGGCGCCGCAATTGGTGCTTTCCGTCATGCGGTCCGGCTTGATTGATTGTGAAGATTCGTGGCGATAGTGAAGTGACTTATCGAAACGAATCGGTTGCCAGGAAGAAACCATGGTTGGTTTTCGATTATGACAGGAGCGACAGTCACCGGCTGCCGGCCCGGCAACATTGCCGGAACGGATGGTTTCCTGATGGCAACCGATGCAGTTGTCATGGTAAATGGCCATATCGGTTTCAGGCCGGCTGTCTTTGATACGCTTAAATTTGAAGATATAGGTATTATCAGTTTGCTGATGACAGGCGCTGCAATCTTTTTCTCCTTTTAATGCTTCGGTGTGCCGATCGTGGAGAAACTGGACGGCCGGCATCTGTTCGCCTCCGGGAACGGCGGGCAGGTCTATCTTGACAATATCAGGCCGTTCAGGCGTAATTCCGGCCTCGCTATTGAAATGTACCAGGCAAACCAATGTGACTATAATCAAAACGGCCAGGATGATTCCCGCCCGTTGTTGAAACGACGTTGTCCCTGCCATGGGCTTATCCTTTGAATTATTTCAATTGGTTATCTATCCATATAGATTTGATAGGATATTATCCTACCATTTTAATATGAATTGTCAAGAAAAAATTTAGCGGCCCTGAATCTTACCCGCAGAGATTTTTGGGAAATGTTCCGCCTGCGGCGGATTCAAGTTCCCCGCTAAAGAACAGCGGGACTTCGTATCTATTTTTAAAGGGGTACTCAGCAAGGAAGATGAAAAATAGCGATTTGAATTCTATTGCAGATTTTTATGCGATCAGACACAAAGATGGCGCTGGATTTTTATTCGTGTCCACTTGACCCCTTGGCACCTTGGACCCTTGAACCCCAAGCCTTCGCCTTAAGGTTACGCCGGCTCAAGAGCGATACCA
>JAOZUU010000085.1:0-4486 GCA_029938515.1 Desulfobacterales bacterium
TTAACAAGTTGAGGAGCGAAAATGGAAAACCAATATGATGCGATCATTATCGGCGCGGGGATTATCGGATGCTGTATCGCCTTTGAAATGGACAAACGTGGATACAAGACGCTGAACCTGGATAAATTGCCCGCAGCCGGGCATGGGTCTACCGGTGGTTCCTGCGCGGTAATTCGACTGCACTACTCTACACCGGACGGCGTAGCCATGGCCAGGGAAGGATACTACTATTGGCTGGACTGGCCTAAATATCTGGACAAGATGGATCCCAAGGGTTTGGCCTATTATCGCAACACCGGTGCCCTGGTGATCAAGACCGAACTCAATAAAAATCTTACCCGGGTGAAAGCCGCCCTCGACGATCTCGGGGTGGGTTACCGGGACGTGGAATACGAGGATCTTAAAAGATATTTGCCCAATATTGACGCGAGAAGCTATTTTCCCTGCAAGACGATGGACAACCCTGACTTTGGCCAGCCCACCGGTGAACGTATTCAAGGCGCTATCTGGGTACCGGAGTCAGGCTACATTTCCGATCCGCAGCTCTCTACCCACAATGTTCAGGTAGCGGCCGAGGCCAAGGGTGGCGAGTTTATTTTCAATACGGAAGTGACGGAGATTTTCAAAGACAGCGGCCGTGTGGCCGGGGTCCGCTGTAAAGACGGCAGTCGTTTTTTCGCACCGGTGGTGGTGAATGTTGCCGGCCCTCACTCGTTTATCATTAATGAAATGGCCGGTGTGCTGGAGGGGATGAACATCAAGACAAGAGCGCTAAGACAGGAGGTCTGCCACGTACCGGTTCCGGAAGGAGTGAACTGGGAGCAAGACGGCACCATAATTTCTGATGGCGATATCGGCTGCTACTCCCGGCCGGAAGTGGGAAACCACATCCTTATCGGTTCCGAGGACCCGGAGTGCGACGAACTTGAATGGGTGGAGGACCCGGACAATTATAACACCAATTTCACGGGCCAATGGACCACCCAGGTCATGAGGGAGGCCCAACGCATCCAGGGCCTTCCCATTCCCAGTCAGCCCCAGGGGATCGTGGATCTCTACGATACATCCGACGACTGGATTCCCATCTACGACAAATCTGATTTGCCCGGTTTCTATATGGCAGTTGGAACCAGCGGTAACCAATACAAGAATGCACCGGTGGTGGGGGTCATGATGGCCGAGTTAATCCAGGCTTGCGAAGCAGGTCTGGATCATGATGCCGAACCCTATCAGTTTTTCATGCCGTACATCAGGCGGAAGTTCAACGTCGGTTTCTATTCCCGTAAGCGGGAAATAAATACCGATTCCAGTTTTTCCGTTATTGGCTGATCATTTTTGAAAATTTATCCATAAACTGAGGTTTTAGATGAACGATATCAGCCAGGCGATTCACAAATCGGCTATCGTTATCGACGGTCTGGAAATATCCAGATTCGGCCGGCCCGTGTTTGAAAGAATGCGCCAGGGGGGACTCACCGCGGTTAACTGCACGGTGAGCGTACTGGAAAATTTCCGGCAGACCGTAAAGAACATCGTCTGGTGGCAGCGGGCTTTTGAAGAACATGCCGATCTAATCATCCCGGTAAGCTCGACCGATGATATCAGGACAGCCAAAAAGACCGATAAAACCGGCATCATTCTGAGCTTCCAGAATATTTCGGCCATCGAGGACGATCTTGATCTCCTTTCCATCTTTCACGCCCTGGGTGTTCGGGTCATCCAGCTCACCTATATGGAAGCCAATTACGCGGGTCAGGGCTGTCTGGAACGTTTTGACGCCGGGCTTACCGATTTCGGTCTGGAGGTGATCGAGGAAATGAACCGTTTGGGCATTCTCATCGATCTTTCCCACGTGGGGGAACGCACCACGATGGAAGCGATCGAAGCCAGCCGGCAGCCGGTGGCTTTCACTCACGCCAACCCCAAAAGCATGTGCGATCATCCCCGCAACAAGCCGGACGAAGCGATCAAGGCCCTGGTCAAAAAGGGCGGCGTTATCGGGGCCACCATCTTTCCCCCTTTTTTACCCGGCGGCAGCGACTCCACCCTCAAAGACTTTGTAAAGGTCGTTGATTACCTGGTGGCGCTGGCCGGCATTGATCACGTGGGCATCGGCACCGATTTTACCGAGGAACAACCCCGGGCGTTTTTCGACTGGCTTTTGACCGGAAAATCCAGGAAAGGCCCGGCAATGCAACTGGACTACCCCATCAAGCTCCCCGCCGGCATCCAAAATGTGGCCGAGTTTGGCAACCTCACCCACGCCCTGCATGCCGCCGGTTATGCCGAGGAGGATGTCAGGAAAATACTGGGCGGCAATTTTTTGCGCTTGTTTGAAGAGGTTTGGGCCTTGGCGCTGTCAATCTGAATATTCGTCTCGCAGACAATCGAAAGCTCCTCTTCGGTTCTACTGATTAAAAAAAAATGGTTGCCGAAAACGGCTGCCGGTATATTCGCATCCGTGTCCAAACGATGAATCGTATATTCTTTATCCAAAACCATGAGGGCTAAATTCGACATTTATGATTTGCCTTTCCACAGAGATTGAACCTACCTTCCTTTAAACCGGGGCGGACGTTTTTCTAAAAATGCGAGTCGGCCTTCCTTTACATCTTGACTAAGAAAGGCCTTTTCGGTGATGGATTCAGCCGCCATTCGATCCCTATTATCCAGTTGCAAAGCATCCAATATCAAATTGATGACCTTTTTGGTCCCTTTCAGGGCCAGAGGGGCATTGTCGGCGATTGTTTCCGCCATCTGGTAGGTAAACGCTTCAAATTTTCTGCGGGAAACGAGATGGTCCACCAGACCCATCTGCTTTAATTGCGATCCTTCGTATGTGCCCCCGGTAAAAAACATCTCCCGGGTTGTTTGCAGACCAATCACCTGGATAAACCGTTTCAGTCCGCTCCAGGGATAAACGATTCCCAGCTTTGCCGGCGGCATACCGATGCGAATATCCTCGGCCCCGATACGAATGTCGCAGCAGATGGCCAATTCAAAACCGGCGCCGAATGCTGCCCCGTTCAGCATGGCAATGACCGGCCAGGGATAGTGGACGATGGCTTTAAATAGCGACTCCACCGGACTTAACCGTTCCAGGTTCGCATCTGCATCGTCACTGGTTTTAATGGGCAACGAACCGATGTCATAACCGGAACAGAAAGCCTGGTCTCCGGAGCCTCGAATCACAATGACACGGATGGTATCGTCACCGGATAGTTTCTCAAGGGTCGTTAATAACGATCGAACCAATTCAGGCGAAAGAGAGTTTTTCTTTTCCGGTCGATTCAAAACCAGGGTGCATATATTTCTTTTTCTTTCAATAGATAGCGATTCAATATGCATACATCCCTCGGCCAGTTGAAAGGGTATGGAATATTACGGTAGTTTTTTTACCCAGTCCGCGTTTTCAAACCAGCGCTCCTCCAGTATTTCTATTTTGCCGCTGCCTTCCAGTGAACTAATGAAATTTTCCAGCCAGTTGATCAGCAGGGGATCATTTCCCGGCAAGGCAATACCGATCGGTTCATAGGTCAGGGGGGTGATCAGGGAGAGCAGATCGGCATCGGGGTATCTCAAGAGCGACACGACACAGATCGGATAATCGGCTACCAGGGCGTGGACTTTGTCGTCGATAACCATTTTGACCGCCTCGTCATAGCTGGCGGCGGTGGTCAGCTGGGTTTTGGAAAGCAGCTTGTCGACAAAGAACTGGCTGGTGGATCCTTTCAGTGCGACCAGACGCGTATTCGGGCTGTTGATTTCGACCGTATTTTTTGCATTGGCGATGGTTTTCTCCTTCGTCAGAAAGGCCTTGCCGGAAATAAAATACGGGCCCACAAACGCGACTTTCAAATTGCGCCGGGGCGTCATGGTCATATTCGATAGAATCATATCGATTTTGCCGGTTTCCAGGGCAGGCAGCAGTTTAGAAAAGGGCATGGGCTCCAGTTTCAATGGAATCCCCATCCCCGCTGCAATCAACCGTGCCAGGTCGGGTTCAAAACCGATGATCTCGCCCTCTTTGGTGGTCATATTAAACGGGGGCATGCTGGCAGCGGTTCCCACCACCAGTTCTCCTTTTTGCACGATGGCATCAAGGGTCGCCGCGGTGGTTCCGGTGACTGCGGTCTGCGATGTGTGCGCACAGGCGCTCAACAGGGCCAAGGATAGAATCAATACCAGGGTCAAACCGATTTTTCGCATAACATTTCTCCTTTTTAATGTCTTTTGTGCTGCCGGCCGGCAGCAGGGTTAGGTAAATCGAACAAATAATACAAACATTTCAATCCGGTTCGCATCGTCGCGATTCAACAAGGTCATCGACTGATCCGCAGTTTGTCACCGATGCGAAGGGTGCTTTTTGGATTAAGGTGGTTCAGGCGTGACAATTCATCCACTCCCAGACCATAGTGAAGTCCGATGCTGTAAAGAGTTTCACCGGAACGGATGGTATGATAGCGGACACGAGGCGTTGGGGATG
>JAOZUU010000085.1:4586-6639 GCA_029938515.1 Desulfobacterales bacterium
TAAAGAGTTTCACCGGAACGGATGGTATGATAGCGGACACGAGGCGTTGGGGATGGCTTTTTCGTGGCCGCCTTGAGAGAAGCCTTGGGTTTGTACGTTGCTTGCCCATCAGTTTCAAGTGACGGTGCTGTCATGATTTGCTGCTGGGAATTATTGGTCGATGTTTCTCCGGTGGGCGCTTTGATGGGCGCCGATTCAATCCCATCGATTTTGCTCAGTGCTTTTTGTCTGGCTTTGGCCGTTTCATAAAGCATTTTGTAAGAGATATAATACTTATTGATATTGGCCACATAATCCACCGGTTCGCGCCCCACGAGTTCGGCCGTTACGGTTTCCACGTTGCCGAACCATTTATTGGGATTAAAACCTCTTTTGGCTGCCCGTTGCCGCATGCTGTTGATTCTGGCCGGGCCGGCATTATAGGCGGCCCAGGCGAAATCGACCCGTGCGCTCGGTTCGATTTTCGGGTCGCTGAAATAGCGATTTCTAAGGAAACTTAGATACTTCACACCGGCATGGATATTGTGCTCGGCAACTTTAATATTTTTGATATTCACGGATTTATCAGCCGCCGTACTGGGCAGCAGTTGCATGATACCGACGGCACCGGCATGGCTCCTTTTGGACTGATCCAGCCCGGACTCCTGATAGCCCTGGGCGGCAACGGCCAGCCAGTCGAATCCGTAACGTTCCGAATATTTCTCAAACAGCGTGATGAAAGCCCCCAGCTTTTTACGTTCTTCGGGAGAGGTGGGATTTTTGATCCATTTTGCATTCTGGTAATACCGTTTAAAAAGAATGTTGCCCAGCAAAGAGCCCTTCTTGACCGTTTTGGTAAAGGCATTCAAACTCGCCTTGAGCTTGGGATTGTTTTTCCGCACGGCCCAGGCGATCCTGCCGCCGGAGTTAATCGCCAGGTCCTTGCGAGCGACGATATTGGGAAGCAACTCGGCCCATATGTCGGCAATATGGTGATCGGACACAGATATATCGACCACCCCGGCGTTCACCATTTCCAAAATATCTTCGGTAGTTAAGATGCCGTCGGCTTCCTTGACGGTGATGGGCTTCTGGCCCGCCTGGACCAGTTTTTGGCTCAATGATTTCAGGTGGGTGACGTAACTGCTTCCCGCGCGGACATACACCGTCCGTCCGCCCAAATCGTTTATGGTATCCAGACCACTCACTTTTTTATTCAGTACGACCACCTCGGAGACATTGGGCATGTAGGGGTCGGAAAAATCGACCCGTTTTTGCCGCTCAGGCGTAATGGTAAGTCCGGCAGCCACGATATCGCCCCGTCCTTCCCGCAGGGCGGCCAGAAGTTTATCAAACGGCATCGGAATGTAAAACAGCTTGATCTGTTTGGTCTTTTTTTTGATTCCTTTGTTCAAGAATTTTTCATATTCTTTTAATAGTTCGTATTCGAACCCTCGCGCGGTTCCCGCGTCGATAAAAAAATTGGTTTTGCTGTAAGTTACCAATACCCGCAAAAACCGCGACTTGCTAATCTTCGGCAGATCACCGGTCGACAGCTTCTGAGCCCGTTCCATCAGGGCCTTCTCAAGGGTTTCAATGTTATCCGACTCCGACTGGGCCATACAGGTCGCGCCGGTCAGTACCAAAAGAACAATCGCAAAGAACAGTCTATTTAGAATCGGCAATTCGGAATAATCCAGAATTTTCATGATTTTTTCCTTCAATAATATTTTCTTTGTAACTTTGACCGAGAATAACATCAAATGGCCCATCTGACATGATTTATGATCACGGAAAAAAATAGTTAAAAGAAAATATACATCTTCCCGATAATTTCAAGTGATTCGCCATTCCCATTCCGTTTCACCTTCAGGACGATACCCGCGCCGTCAGACGGCGTAAAATGTAAAGTTATTTTTGCGTACCCCCTGAGGAAGCGGCAACCTATCGAATACAGGGAGCGCCTGAATGCATTGGAATCAGCGATACTGGCGCAGGCGATCACACAGCCGCGTATACCGCTTTTGGGTTTTATCATTCCTGATCGCCATGGCCAGGGCTTTTTTGGAACCCA
>JAOZUU010000085.1:6739-8823 GCA_029938515.1 Desulfobacterales bacterium
CGCTTTTGGGTTTTATCATTCCTGATCGCCATGGCCAGGGCTTTTTTGGAACCCACCACGATCACAAGCTGTTTTCCCCGGGTAACCGCCGTGTATATCAGGTTGCGCTGGAGCAGGACGTAGTGCTGGGTCAGCAAGGGGATAACCACGGCCGGGTATTCGGAGCCCTGGGATTTGTGGATGGATATCGCATAGGCCAGGCTCACCTCGCCCAGTTCGGAAAAAAGGTAAGTGACTGGGCGGCCATCAAAGATAATAACGACTTCCTGCGCAGCCGGATCGATCCGGTCAATTCGCCCCATATCCCCGTTAAAGACCGCCTTGTCATAGTTGTTTTTAACCTGCATGACTTTATCGTTGGTCCTGAGACGAAGATCGCCGCGACGCACGGCGTCCATTTGCGGATTCAACCTTTCCTGCAGAGCCCGGTTGAGATTCATTGCACCCACGATCCCTTTGTGCATCGGCGAAAGGACCTGGATGTCGGCCACCGGATCGAAGCCGAACAGCCGGGGAATATGATCGGCAACCAGACTAATGACAAAGGCCAGGGCTTCTTCCGGATCCTCTCTTTCCCGGAAATAGAAATCAGTTTTCCCGGCTGCCGGAGAAAGATCCGGGATTTTCCCCCGGTTGATTCGGTGGGCATTGACAATGATCCGACTGGCTTCCGCCTGCCTGAATATCTCCGTGAGCGACACCACGGCAAAGCGTTCAGAGGCGATGATATCGCCCAGCACGTTTCCCGCCCCAACGGACGGGAGCTGATGGACATCGCCCACCAGGATAAGGGCCGTATGCATGGGAACTGCTTTGAGAAGATGGTGCATGAGCACAGTATCGATCATTGACGCTTCATCAACGATCAGATAATGACAATCGAGCGGATTATCTTCGTTTCGTTGAAAGCCACCCTTCTGAAAACTGAATTCCAGCAGACGATGAATGGTCCTGGCTTCGTATCCGGTGGCTTCATTCATTCGCTTGGCGGCCCGGCCCGTCGGCGCCGCTAACAGGGCTTTCATTCCCAGGCGGTCGCAGATCCGAACAATCCCATCAATGATGGTTGTCTTACCGGTTCCGGGCCCACCGGTGATAATCAATACCCTCCGCGCCAGGGCACTCTTGACCGCCGCGACCTGGTTGGGTGCCAGGGTGATGGCCAGCTGCCGTTGAACCCATGCGAGAACCCCATCCGAATCGGCGGGCCGGGTATTCGGTGGCATTCGATCCAAAGCAGCGAGTTTATCGGCAATACACGTCTCACAAAAATAAAAGTTGGATAGATACACCGCTTTGCGGGTCTCTCGTGAATCGGCCGGATCCGGGTCGAATTCCTCGATAACGATCTTTTTCTCCGCGCTGACATGGTTCACCGCCGCCTTGATGATATCTCGTTCAACACCGAGGATTTCCTCGGACTTTGAAATTAAAAGGCGATAGGGGCAATAGACATGCCCTTCTTCCGCCAGGCGGTTAAGCACATAAATGACCCCCGCCCGGGCGCGGAAGGCTGAATTCTTATCGAATCCGAGCTTTTCAGCGATATGGTCGGCGGTCGCAAAGCCGATGCCGGAAATATCTTCGGCCAGCCGATACGGGTTTTTCCGGACCACATGGATCGATGCCTGTCCGTACTGCTTAAAAATCCTGGCAGCGTATCCGGCGCCAACCCCTTGGGATTGAAGAAAAATCATCACATCCCTGATTTCCTTCTGGTCATCCCAGGCGCTTTTGATCATATCGATCCGTTTGGGACCAATACCTTCCACCTCGGCCAGCCGTTGGGGATGACAGGTAATAATATCCAGGGTTTGCTTGCCAAACTGGTCAATGATTCGTTTGGCCATTTCCGGGCCGATCCCTTTGATAAGCCCTGAACCCAGATATTTGCGGATACCGTAAATCGTTGTGGGGACGGTTGCCTGGTAGCGCCGAAGCTTGAATTGTTCACCGAATTTCGGATGGGAAGACCATTCACCCTGCATCTTGAGAAATTCGCCGGGCGTCGGGCTCATCAGGTTCCCAACCACGGTGACAAGATCCCGTCGTCCCGGCACTTTGACTTGCACTACGGTATATCC
>JAOZUU010000086.1 GCA_029938515.1 Desulfobacterales bacterium
GCTGCCGCTTTATCTGCACTATGTCTTGTTTTTTGTTTCCCTGTGGGATTTTGAAACTGACTGGTATACGATTGATTTTATCTACTAAACAGATAGGCGGAAGGATCCCGGTTTCTAAAACAGGGAAAAACAGGTTTAAATCCTCCCAATCATTCCGCCGTGATGAAAAAAAACGGCGACGGCGGGAATTGATTATCATCGCCATCGTTATCATCGTTTTAGCATTGCTCACTTGGGTTGAGTTCAAGCTTTTTCATTTCGGCGCTGAAATTCCCATCTCCAATGCCCTGTTGATGTTCAGCCTGATGAATGTCAATTTACTTCTGCTTTTGCTCCTTATTTTCCTTGTTTTTCGCAATCTGGTCAAACTGCTTTACGATCGCAAACGCAAAGTTCTTGGGTCAAAACTGCGCACGCGCCTGGTAACGGCCTTTATTACCCTGACGTTGCTGCCCACCGGGGTCTTATTCTTTTTTTCGCTCTGGTTTATTACCACAAGCATCACTTTCTGGTTCAATGCGCCCGTGGAACAAGCGCTTGAGAATTCGTTGCGAATCGGCCAGCAGCTTTATCAAAATATCGAAAATCATCACCGGTTTTTCCTGGAACGGATCGCCTATCAACTTAAATCTCAAAAACTGCTTGGTCCGAAGCAAAGAAAAAATTTAAACCGATATATCCAGGTGGTTCAGCGCTCATTAAATTTTGACGGCGTGGAAATCTATACCCCTAAAGCAAAATTAATTTCTGCATCCCTGGGTCATGAATTCGATTCCGGTGGTCTCAAGCCGGTTCCCGCCGACCGGTTATTAAAAAGCGACCCCGGGAAAAAGATACGATCTATCTCCGAAGATGGAAAAACCGGCGAGCTGTATCGAACCATCGGAACCGTTCCTTTTGCCGAGAGCGGTGATCGAATTGAAGCCTTCGTGGTTATCACCAGCGTAATCCCGCCGGAATTAACGGATAAAATGGGCTCCATATCCAAAGGGTTCGACGAATATCAGCAAATGAAGCTGCTGAAAGATCCCGTCCGGAGTACTTATTACATTACCCTGTCCATCGTGTCATTGCTGGTGGTATTTTGTGCCATCTGGTTCGGGTTTTATCTTGCCAAGTCAATCAGCATTCCGATTCAGAATCTCGCCGAGGGGACCCGTCGGGTAGCGGAAGGAGATCTCGGGTTTGCCATCGCGCGAACCGGTGATGATGAAATCGGGAGTCTTGTAGACTCGTTTAACCGTATGACCAGTGATTTACGCGCCAGCCGGCAACAACTGGAGCATTCCGCAAATAAATTGAGGGAGCAGAACCGTGAAATCGAACAAAGACGCCGGTATATGGAAATCGTATTGCGAAACATTTCCGCGGGTGTCATCTCTATCGATGCCGAGGGTTACGTCAAAACGATAAACAAAGCGGCCGAGCGAATGCTCGATCTGGATGCAGCCATCATTATTAACCAACCGTATCGTGAACTGCTCCGGGGGCAGCAGTTGGATCTGGTCGAAGACGTTATTGAAGATCTCAATCATACCCCTGACGACACGGTTGATCGTCCGCTGCGATTGAGTATCAACCGTCAACCGAGGAGCTTTATCCTCCACGTCAACGCCCTTAGAAACGAAACCGGAGAGCCCGTGGGAATGGTAGTGGTCTTTGACGACCTGACCGACCTGGAAAAAGCGGAAAGGATGGCGGCATGGCGGGAGGTCGCCCGCCGGATCGCCCATGAGGTCAAGAACCCGTTGACACCAATTGCGTTATCAGCTGAGCGCCTGAAAAGAAGGTATGCCGAGACGATTGATGAACCGATTTTCGAAGAATGTACCCAGATGATCATCGACCATGTGGCCCTGATCCGGACCCTGGTTAATGAATTTTCGGCTTTTGCAAAGTTTCCCATGGCCAATCCAAAGCCATATCATCTGCCTGATATTATTGAAGAGACCGTTGCTCTGTATAAAGAAGGTCACCCGGAGATCAATTTCATCGTGAATATCTATGAAGAAATTCCGAAGATTAATATTGACCGCCAGCAGATAAAACAAGCCTTGATAAATCTGGTTGATAATGCCGTTGCAGCCCTGAGAAATAAAGGGAGTATCGTGATCAGTTTGGCCCAGGATCCGATTCTGAAAATGATTCGCCTGGAAGTCGCCGATAATGGCCCGGGAATTTCCGATGAAGATAAAACCCGTCTGTTTGAGCCGAATTTTTCCACCAAAAGTGCCGGGATGGGGTTGGGATTGACCATTGTCAACTCCATCGTTATGGATCACAAGGGGATGATACGGGTTCTGGATAATCAGCCGAAAGGATCCAAATTCGTGATCGAATTACCCATGTAATGCAGACCTTTTTATTCTTTGGAATTCAGGGTGTCTTACGGTAACCGATCCATCGAAACGATCGTCGAAGGAAAATTATATGCAACCATCAATACTCATTGTCGATGATGAACCCACCATCGTTCAATCGTTAACCGGACTCCTTTCCGACGAAGGGTTCAACACGCTTTCCGCCTTTAACGGGTACGAAGCCTTGAAGTTGATCGAAACGGAATCGCCGGACCTCGTCATGCTCGATATTTGGATGCCCGGCATCGATGGTATCGAAACGTTAAAGGAAATCAAAAAGGACCACCCTTTTCTTCAGGTGATTATCATTACCGGCCATGGTACCATTGAAACGGCCGTCAATGCCATCAAGCTGGGTGCCTACGACCTGATCGAAAAACCGCTGTCCATCGACAAGGTCATCGTGGCCATCAACAATGCCTTGAATTATCGCCGGTTGGAAGAAGAAAACCGGTATCTGCGGAAAAAAACCCTGGAAAAAAACTCCATCACCGGGAATAGTCCGGCGGTCGTCACCTTGAAACAGCAGATCGGTATGGCCGCACCTACAGATTCCTGGATTTTAATCACCGGCGAAAATGGTGTTGGAAAAGAACTTGTGGCTCGCACAATCCATCAGCTGAGCCAGCGGGCCGATCAGCCGATGATCGATGTCAATTGCGCTGCAATCCCCGAAGAGTTAATCGAAAGTGAACTGTTCGGTCACGAGAAGGGGGCGTTTACCGGGGCCACTGAAAAAAAAAGGGGGAAATTCGAATTAACCGGTAATGGCACCATTTTTTTAGACGAAATCGGTGATATGAGTCTGAAAACCCAAGCTAAAATTCTTCGGGTGTTACAGGAGCGGCAGTTCCAGCGGGTCGGTGGCACCCGGACCATACGGATTGATTTCAGAGTCATTGCCGCAAGCAATAAGGACCTGGAAAAGGAAATTGAGTCCGGCCATTTTCGAGAAGATCTCTACTATCGTTTAAATGTCATACCGATCTACGTTCCGGCGTTGCGGGAACGGATCATCGATATCCCACTACTTGTCCAGGCATTTCTTGAAGAAAATTTCCAGCAGACGCGTGAAAAATCCAAAAAAATAACAGAAGCGGCTTTGGGCCTTCTAACCCGATACGATTGGCCGGGAAACGTCAGGGAACTGAAAAATCTGGTGGAAAGGCTGGCCATCATGGTGGCGAAAGATATTATTGACGTGGAAGACCTGCCGGCACCGTATCACCTGGAAACATTGACCGATGTCCAGTCACCCCTTGAAGATCTTATTGCCATGGAAGGTTTCAAGGATGCTCGTGCAGCCTTTGAAAAAACATTTATTCAAAGTAAGCTTCGAGAAAACGATGAGAATATTACCCGGACAGCCGAGGCTATCGGTGTGGATCGAAGCTACCTGCATAAACGATTAAAACGCTTTGGCGAGTACGAGTAAATTTTTAACGAGGAAGCTGAATGTGCGAATCATCGGCGGTACCCAACGCGGGAAAAGGCTATCTTCACCAGGAAATTTCTCCATACGTCCCACGGCGGACCGGGTTCGCGAATCAATTTTCAATATCCTGACCGGTTGGGTTTCCGATTCCCGGGTGCTGGACCTGTTTGCTGGAACAGGCGCCATGGGCTTGGAAGCGTTGAGTCGGGGGGCGAAGAGTGCTGTTTTTATCGATAATCATCCTGCGGCGCTATCGCTGATTAAAAAAAACATCAATGTGTGCGGGTGGACCGAGTATGCCGAAATTATCCGATGGGACCCTACCCGCAATCTTAATTGTATCAAATACCAGGGTGAATTATTTAGCTTGGTATTTATTGACCCCCCTTACCGGTCGGGACTGATGCCATCCGTCCTGGATAGCCTTGATCGTTCCAATGCTTTGGAAAGCAAGGCTCTTGTTACGGTCGAGCACGTTTCCACCGAAATTCTGGACGATAAAATAAGCGGTTTCGCCCTTGAAGACCGGCGATCATACGGGAAAACCCTTGTATCGTTTTTCCGATATATGGTATAGGTCGCCAGCATGGTATGTATGCTTTTTTCCGCGGCCCTTAAACCCTAATAGGATTCACTATGCCGAAAACAGCTGTCTATCCGGGCACGTTTGATCCCGTGACCAACGGACACATTGATATTATCAAGCGGGGGTTAACGCTATTTGACCGACTCATCGTGGCTATCCTGCATAACCCCTCTAAAAAAACCTTGTTGACTGTTGATGAACGGCTCGAATTACTTGAAAAAAGCCTGAACAACACACCCAATGTGAAAGTGGATACCTTCAGCGGCCTGCTGGTGGATTATGTGGTTCAGAAAAAGGCCGATGTGGTCCTGAGAGGCATGCGCGCAACATCTGATTTTGAATACGAATTTCAGCTGGCCCTGATGAACCGGAGTCTTAACAAGGATATTCAGACCGTTTTTCTGATGACGGGGCTGCGGTGGATTTTTACCTCTTCTTCCATTATCAAGGAAGCGGCCCAATTCGGTGGTGACATTAAAGGAATGGTCCCGCCGGTGGTGGAAAAAACACTTAAAAAGAAATTTAAGCAATTGAACCCGTCCGAACATAGGCTTTCAGATAATGTTTTTGGTCCCGCCGCTGGCGGGATTAGAGAGAGCCCCCCTGAGTAAGGCGTACATGTCCGTACGTCGTTGAAGGGGGGCGACCGATAACGCAGTCCAAAAACTTTATCTGGAAGACTATAGCACCTGTCACCATGCATCCCAAACTCACGAAAAATGCGCGAACGATTCTAGAAAAGCGCTATCTGAAAAAAAATGTCGATGGACAGGTAACTGAGTCGCCGGAAGAGATGTTTGCCCGTGTGGCCCGTGCGGTGGCTGAAGCGGATCGACGTTTCGGTCCGAACAGCGATATCGAAAAAACAACCGATACCTTTAATCGGGCAATGACCGATCTGCGGTTTCTACCCAATTCACCCACCCTGATGAACGCCGGCCGGTCGCTGGGTCAGTTGGCCGCCTGTTTTGTGCTTCCCATCGCGGACAGCATGGAGAGTATCTTTGAAACATTGAAGCACACGGCCCTGATCCATAAAAGCGGTGGCGGCACCGGTTTTTCCTTCTCCGCTATCCGCCCTGCCCGGGATACGGTCCGGTCCACTTCAGGTGTTTCCAGCGGGCCGCTTCCTTTCATGGAAGTATTCGATGCCATGACCCAGGCGGTCAAACAGGGGGGAACCCGAAACGGCGCCAATATGGCTGTTTTAAAGGTGGATCATCCCGACATCGAAGATTTTATACGGGCAAAAAACGACCCGCACCGCCTGACGAATTTCAACCTGTCCGTGGCACTCACCGACCAATTCATGTCAGCCTTGACCGCCGATCAGGACTATGACCTGATCAACCCTCGCACCGGCCGGTCAGTGGGACGGATACCGGCCAAAGCCGTGTTCGATCGGATCGTGGACTCCGCCTGGCAAACCGGAGAGCCGGGAATCATCTTTATCGATCGGATCAACCGGCACAATCCCACGCCGTCCGCCGGTCATATTGAAGCGACCAATCCATGCGGTGAACAACCCCTGCTCCCATTTGAGTCGTGCACGCTCGGATCGATTAACCTGTCCGCCATGGTCGACCACTCCGAAATCAATTGGGATCGGTTAAAACAAACCGTCCATACCGGCATTCACTTTTTAGACAATGTTGTCGAAATTAATCACTACCCCATGCCCGCGATCGAAAAGGCGAGCCGGGCCACCCGGAAAATCGGCCTGGGCGTGATGGGTTTTGCCGATATGCTGATCAAGCGAAAAATTTCCTACAATTCAGAAGCTGCGGTTGTTGAGGCAGAACAGATCATGGCATTTATTCGCGCTGAAGCCCGCCTTGGTTCGGAGGCTCTGGCCGGCCAGCGGGGGAATTTTCCATTATACGAAAAAAGCGTATTTTTTAAATCAGATAACGGTGGGATGCGCAATGCCACGACCACCACTATTGCGCCCACCGGAACCATCAGCATCATCGCCGGTGTATCCAGCGGGGTTGAACCTCTTTTTGCAATTGCCCACCAGCGCCGGGCAATCGACGAACATACCTTCTTCGACGTTCACCCTTTTTTTATCGCCACGGCCAAGCAGGAAGGGTTTTTCAACGACAGACTCATCGACGAAATTGCCGGATCTGGATCACTGCAGAAAATCGACGCCATTCCCGATGCTGTCCGGCGACTGTTTGTCACCGCCCATGACATTGAACCCAAGTGGCATATCCGCATCCAGGCCGCGTTTCAAAAACACACCGATAATGCTGTTTCCAAAACGGTCAATTTTCCTGCCCTGGCTACCCAGGATCAAGTCGCCGAAGTATATCGGGGCGCCTACGATCTTGGATGCAAGGGCGTAACCGTCTATCGTTACGGCAGTCGGGATCGACAGGTGCTGTTTGTCAAAGACCAGCAGGCCGTATCGGGGCCACAGGCCCCCCGTCCCCGGCCGGAACGGACCATGGGTCTCACCCAGCGGATCGGTACCGGATGCGGCAATTTATATGTCACGGTCAATTCCGATGACATGGGCCTCTGCGAGGTATTTGCGAAAATGGGAAAGACCGGCGGATGCGCTTCATCCCAGATCGAGGCGGCCGGAAGGCTGGTATCGCTGGCGCTCAGATCCGGGATCCGGGTAGATTCCATCATCAAACAATTACGGGGCATCCGCTGCCCAACCCCCACCTGGCAAAACGGAAAAATGGTGCTTTCCTGTCCTGATGCCATGGCCCAGGTTCTTGAAATCGTCAGCGGAACCGAACCGGTTCAAATTAAAGGGATGCTGGGTGTGTGCCCGGATTGCGGGGATGTCCTGGCCCATGAAGAAGGTTGTCTGGTCTGCCATAGTTGCGGTTTCTCAAAATGCAGTTAGTGTCCATCCTGAAATGGCATCTTTTGGTCCCATACGGCGTTCTCAAATTTTCGCAATCCTCGACGTAGGGCAGTTACGACTGCGGCTGCGAAAATCCTGCGGCCTTGTCTGGAACCAAAATCTACCATTTCTGGACGGATACTGGGTAGCATCGCCAACCCTGCTATAATAGCGAGACCTTTGATAAATTTTCCCGCCGTTCTATACTTTTAAACAGAGAAAGACGAACCAGCTTGGTTTTCGCACACAGTCGTTCGAAGTGTTTCTTGTATGTCAGGCGC
Organism: Desulfobacterales bacterium; assembly: GCA_029938515.1. Taxonomy (GTDB): domain Bacteria; phylum Desulfobacterota; class Desulfobacteria; order Desulfobacterales; family QNYZ01; genus QNYZ01. The sequence goes on from JAOZUU010000086.1 coordinate 7,529, forward strand.
CTATATTATTGCGAATTACCCATACCCAATACGACCGTTGGATTGTGAAAAAAAAAGATATTGAAAATATTTCGTTAGGTCCTCGACAGCTCCTGTTTGATTTTGAAAAAGACAAATCAAAAGAACAAGCCATGGTTATATCTTGTATAGAAAACAAGATAGAAAAATGTGGACATGTTGCTTTAGATGAATGTGTACAATACATAAAAGAAGCGAATGAGTTGTCAGACGCGGCCATCATTCAGTATATTTTTTGGCTTGCGAAAGATTTAAAGGTTCACTTTAGACTGGACGGAGAGCATCTTGAACCATCTGAATTAAAGCGGGCTTTACTAAAATCCATAGAACGACATGTAACCATCGTTCCGAACAAGTCTGTCGACAACTCGATATTTCAAGATGTGAAACGTTTATATCAGCAGTTGTCTGAAGAAAAAGGCTTTAATGATTGCGATGACCAATATGAATTCGCGAGACTTTTAGCAAAGAAAATAAAGAGTTGGCAAGTTACATTAAAAGCATGTGAATCCGATGCCCAAAAGCCTTTTCCCCCCTACGAGGAAGAAATATATGACTGTATGCATTTTATTAATGAGATATCCGCTAAACTGGACTCATTTTCTCTGATTAATGCTTTTTATAATAACCAGGAAGCAATCCTAAAATTATCTGATGATGTGAGGAAAATATCGGAATTTTATTTTAAGCACATTGAATTCTGGAAAAATTTGGTTCTCTCATTTGAAGAGGTTAACAACAATTTATCTGAATTAGTACAAAATCCGGATATTGCCGCAAGTGTAAAAGCACTAAAACAGATTTTATCTGCCGCGGCGCCAGATAACCGGATTCCGGAAGCAAAAAAAATACTTAATAAAATGACGCAACAATGTCGTATCTCACTTTTGGAAAAACTTGATGATATGATTGTGGCAATGAAAAAAGACCTTGACGCTCACGGGGCAGGGCCGGATTTAAGAAACAAATCTCTATATTTTCTAAGGGCTACAAAAAAACGCATTCATCAGGCTAACAATATCAAAAATATGAATCTTTGCTTAATCTATGCGGAAGAAAAGTTTGATGCTTTTTGGGATGAAATTGAAATATACTTATAAAATTTATTGGTTACAGTGTTTAACGGCAGCTCATTTATACTGTATGTGTCAGTGGCTCGCCGGAGACTTTTTACTTCATATTTCAAATAACATGATTTATATGAGCCAATTTCAAAACGTATAAAGTGAGGGTGGTTTTTCGACGGTTTTTCGCCT
>JAOZUU010000087.1:0-5439 GCA_029938515.1 Desulfobacterales bacterium
GCCGATGTTGACCGTAAAAGGCATCAAGGGCGCCAGGCTGGTGATCACCACCGTATTTGTGTTGCATCTCTCCAGGGCCCGCAGGGTTTCCGCCGGTTCAAATCCTACCAAAACATCGGCTTCGCCATCCGCGATGATGGGGCTTTTGGCACCGCCAAAGACAAGGGAGGATTCCACCACACCTCCACGTTGGGCCATGCCGTGAATCTCGCTCATATTCAACGGGATTTCTGAAAGGAGGGCGGCTTCACCCAACACGCTGGATGCCAAAAGGTTTCCCTGTCCACCAACTGCCACGATAATCAATCGGGTTGTGTTCATGTTTATTTGTCCCTTTTTTTGGTAAAATAATGGGTTCGTTGGGATCATTTAACCGATGCCTGCTCTTTTTTAACGGGTAAAATCGCGTTTTCAGGGCAAACCTGCGCACACACGGCACATCCGGTACACAGAGCTTCATCGATCTTCACCCGGTTATTCCAAATGTAAAAGGCCGGACAGGCCAGTTCCATCAAACAATTCTTGTGGTCCTTGCATTTATCGGTGACATGAAAGGGTCGGCGCTGTTTTTCCTTTATCGCCTTGGCGTAGAGGGCACAAATTTCCTCGGAGATGACCACCGACACGCCATCATACAAAATGGCTTCCTTAATGGCATCGATGCTTTTTTTCACCTTGTAGGGCTTGATGGTGGTTATATGGGATACACCCAGGGCCCGAACCACTGGCTCGATGGCAATGCGGCCGTAACCATCCAGGTTCAGCTTGGTCATATCCACGCCCGGGTGGGGTTGATGGCCGGTCATGGCCGTGGTGCCGTTGTCTAAAATCACGAGGGTGTAGTTATGATTGTTGAAAACCGCGTTGACCAGACCGGGTATGCCGGAGTGAAAAAATGTGGAATCCCCGATAAACGCGATCACCTTTTTATCCGTTACCTTTGAAAAGCCACAGGCGGTCCCCACTGATGAACCCATGCAGATTAAAAAATCAGCCGTTGAAAGGGGGGGAAGCAATCCCAGGGTATAACACCCGATATCCGATGGATAGATGGTCTCCATCCCCTCGGCGGCCTTCTTGACGGCATAAAAAGTGGCCCGATGGGAACATCCGGCGCAGAGGGTCGGGGGACGCTGGGGAATTTCCGGAAGATCGGACACATCGGTCGCTTCAACCATGGTATGGGGCAGGCCGAAATATTTGGCAATACATTGCATCACCAGAGCCGGGTTATATTCGTAGAGACGTGAAAAGAGATCATCCGCCTTACCGTTTATGGGAAGCGACAGACCGGCTTCATAGGCAAAGGCCTTGACAGCCTCTTCCATATAAGGCTCACCTTCCTCCACCACCAGGATTTTTTCGCATTTTTTGAGAAGATCCTTGATGAGGATTTCCGGCAGGGGGTAGGAAAATCCGATACGTAAAATCGTTGTTTTGTCTTCGATGCCGAGTTCTTTAACCGCATCGTCCACATAGTTATAACTGACGCCGTTACAGATAATTCCCCAGGGGCCATTGCCGGACGTGAAGTTGTACTCTGATTTTTCCGATATCGTCCGGGCGGTTTCGATGTTGTCTAACAGTTTGACATGCAGTTTCCGCGCTACGACGGGAACGGGCACCAAGTTCAAGGGGTCCTTGGTAAAGTCTCCTTTGGTGACGGGCGGGGTGATGGGGCCCAGTTCCACGATGCCGGAAGAGTGGTTAATCCGGGTGGTTGTTCGAAATATCACCGGTTCATTAAGTTTTTCGGAAATATCAAAAGCATATCCGATCAAATCCTTGGCTTCCTGGGTCGAAGACGGCTCAAACAGGGGGAGGCCCGAAAGCTTGGCATAATAGCGATTATCCTGTTCGTTCTGGCTGGAGAACATAAATGGGTCGTCGGCCGTCAGAACAATCATGCCAGCCTTTACCCCCACATAAGCCAGGGTGATCAACGGATCGGCGGCGACATTCAAGCCGACATGTTTCATCATGCACATGCTGCGGACGCCCGAGTTGGCTGCTGCTGCTGCTACTTCAAAGGCGACTTTTTCATTGGTGCTGTATTCAAAATATAGATCGCTCTGCTGGGAAACATGAAAAAAATTTGTTGATATCTCCGAAGATGGCGTGCCGGGATAGGTGCTGGCAAATGCTACGCCGGCTTCGATTGCACCCCGGGCGATGGCTTCGTTCCCTAGCAACAGCATCTTTTCCCCTGGATTATCCGTCAGTAATTTGTGCATGGTTTTTCCCCTTCAATTTATTTTTTCCAAGTGCCTAAGACTTTTTCGTTCTTCAAACCCGGAAGCTATAGGTATCCTTTATTTAGCCTTAATGCAGCTACATTACAGCTATATTTATGGTCAGTCAAGTGAAAAAATCAGCAATAGAGTCTTTTAGATAAAGTTTTTGACTGCGTTAAGGGTTCCCTTCCCATTTGATAAAATATGCCTTATTCAGGTGCTTTCTCTATCCTGCCAAGAACCATATTTAATGTCCATATCTCAAGTCGGTTAAGTCGGTAATACACCCAGATCCGTCAGCAATGTATAGGATGTCGACACTTTAAAAAGAGGATAGAGGGGGTTGCGGCGATATATCGCCAGAGTCCGCTCGTGGGTTTTTTCTGAAAAGGCCGTGGTGGCGTCTTCCACCAGAACAGCTTTGAAATCATGACAGAGGGCATCCATGACCGTGGTGATGACACAAAAATGCGTGGCAATGCCGGTGACCACACACAAAGTCACTCCCATTTTACGCAGGCGTTGATCCAGGTCGGTACCAAAAAAGGCCGAGAACCGGGGTTTGGGCAGCCACAGGTCATCTTCCCGGCGGTCGAGTTCGTCGATAATTTCAGCGCCCTTGGTGCCGGAAATGGAGTGGGGCGGCATACGTTCGGAAAAGATGAAATCTTCCGGGTGATAATCATCGGTGGAGAAGATAACCGGCCAGCCCTGTTCGTGAAAAACCGCCGTCAGGCGGTTAATGGGTTCAATGATCCGGCGAGCTAAAGACGTGATGGGAAAGTGGTTGGCCGGGTCAAGGTTGTCCTTGACCATGTCGATGATTAGAAGTGCCGGGGTTTCACGGGTTGGTTTGGTCATGGGCAGGATCCGAATTGTTGGCATAAATAGACCCAAAACCGCAGAATATAGAACACGGAATATCGAATGTCGAAGTGCCCCCCTCGTTATTATGCGGTTCCTTTTTCAATATTCGATATTCCGTGGTTTTCAACATCCAGAACCCAACATCAACGCCCCGTAAATTCCGGGCGTTTTCGACCTGCCGATGACAATCCCTCCAGGGCATCGGCCGTGGAAAAGATTTCAGACAGACGGCCGAGTTCCACTTCCACCGCATCGGCCATGGACAGGCCGGCCTGGGCGTCGATGATCTCATTGGCCAGTTTCAAGGCCAGAGGGGCTTTGTATCCGATGATCTTGGCTGTTTTGGCGGCCAGGTCTGCGGGGGCATGTTCCGGTAACTGGCCGGACAGCAGCCGGGATACATTTTCAGCCCTACCCAGTTTGACCAACGCATCGAACTTTTCCGGTGTTTCCCGGCCGGCGTACTTGTCGATTGCGGTTCCTGCCAGTTCTTTCAGTGTGGATTCCACTTCAGCCGGTTTGACCAGTCGGGTGACAATGCCCAATGCCAGGGCATCCTCGGCACTGATCGGCATTCCGGTGAAGGTGTAGTACTTGGCCAGTTCCGGTCCCACCTGCCGGGTCATACGAAGCATGCCGCCCAGGCCCGGATAGATGCCGATGCTGGTTTCCGGAAATGCCATGGATCCCGCCGGCGTGGCCACAATGGCCTGGCAGGCCAGGGCAAGTTCACTGCCGCCGCCCAAAGACAGGCCGTCCAGAAGGGCGATGGTTTTTTTTCGGGAGTTTTCGATTCGAAGCAGGAGTTCATGACCTTTGCGTGTAAAGGTGACAATATCGTCGATTTTATCGGCTTTGATTTTTTTCACAAAGTAGCGGATGTCTGCGCCGGCTACAAAAGCCTTTCCGGCTCCCTGGAAAACGACGGCGTCCACATCGGGATTATCTTCCGCTTCGGTAAAACGTGCGTCGATTTGACCCACGACAGTTTCATTTAAGGCGTTCATGGCCTCGGGCCGGTTCAGGGTGATATAGGCAATGTTGTCCTTGATATCGAGGTCGACGAAATTAAAGACAAACGGTTTCCCGGCAGCCTTCTGGCTTTCCAGGATTTGCGGCATGTTAAAATCCGGGTAGCGGTCGACAATGACCGACACGACTTCGTACGTCTTGTCGATCCCCAAACGGTTCATCAACTCAAAGGGTCCCATGGCCCAGCGCAGCCCGATCTTCGCCCCGCGATCCGTATCTTCGATGGAGGCCACGCCTTCATCAACCAGGGCTGCGGCCACGCCCAGGCAAACCCCGTTAAAGCGGTCGATCACCGGTTGGAGTTTGGTTTCATCCACATCACCGGCGAGGTCCCAGTTTTCTCCGGTCTCCTTCTGATCAATGAGGGTTTGTGTCGGGGCATAAAATGGACCCAGCTCATTTCCCAGGGTCGTGGCGGCATGTACGGCGATGGGGATACCGGTCACGTTCATGAGCTGAAAGGGACCCATACCGATGCGAAATGCCCGTTTGGCAGCTTCTTCAATGGTGGGGAGGTCGGCCAGCTCTTCTTCCAGCATACGGGCGGCTTCATTTAAAAAGGGGACGAAGAAACGATTGACGGCAAAACCGGGCGCATCTTTAACTAAAATCGATGTTTTACCGTGAAGCTTGGCGGCCAGCAGCGATTTGTCGATGGTCTCGGCACTGGTCCCTTCCCAGGGAATGACTTCCAGCAGACGGTTTTTGGCCGGGTGAAAGAAGTAGTGCAGACCGATAAAGCGATCCGGGCGGCCGGTTTTTTCGGCGAAATCTCTGACAAAAAAGGAAGAGGTATTGGTGGCCAGGATGGTTTTATCCGCGCAGATTCCATCGAGTTTCTCAAACAGGTCTGATTTTACCTGTTTATCTTCAAAGACGGCTTCAATGACCAGGTCTGCATCGGCCACGGCATTCATGTCGCTGGTTCCTTTAATACGGGCAAGCGTTTGTTCCACCTGCTTTTCGGAAAAGATTTTGCGTTTAACGCCTTCGGCGAGTAGCCCTTTAATTGTATCCATGCCGTGCTGAACGAATTCATCCTTGATATCGACCATGACGACGTTGATGCCTTCCTGGGCGATCTTCTGGACAATGCCACTGCCCATGTTCCCCGCGCCGATGACGCCGATTTTATTTATCTCTGACATGAAGCCTCCTATAAGCGGTTCAAGGTTTCCGGTTTCCGGTTGACGGTTTTTTGTATCAACGAACTGACATTTGGTAACCGTCAACTGAAAACCGTCTTTTATCGATTTTTCCAGGCCGGTTTGCGTTTTTCGTAGAAACTGGCAATCCCTTCCAGGGT
>JAOZUU010000087.1:5539-8782 GCA_029938515.1 Desulfobacterales bacterium
CCGATCAAGTGCGGCAGCCGGACGGCGGCATAGGGGGGAAGAAAGCCGAGGCGGACTTCGGGTTGCCCGAAAGAGGCACTTTCCGAAGCGATAATCAAATCACAGGCGATGGCATATTCCATTCCGCCCCCGATGCAAGCTCCCTGCACGGCCGCAATCGTGGGGATCTTCAGGGCATGAAGGTGTTTAAAACTTTCATCAAAAGTAGCGATCATTTCTTCCACCATTTCAGGTTTATGATCGCCCACGTCAACACCGGCACACCAGCTCTTACCCTCGCCGAAAAGGACAACACATTTTAAATCACCTTCTGCGACCAGGTTTTTCAGGACGCTATTGAATGTCTTCATCATCTCAATGTTAAAAACATTGTGTTTGGGACGATCAAAGGTGATTCGCGCCACGCCGTCGGCCTTCTCTAATTGAATGTATTTTAATTCCGTCATGGTAATTCCGCCTCCTATACTTTCTGAAAAACGAAGTTCATTTGATTATTCGGTAATCGGTTGACGATGGTTTTCATCGGTATGCCGATTTTGACCTCCTCGTCTGCCATCTCGGCCGCGATTCGACCGAAAACCTTAAATTCGCCGTAATCAAGCACGGCGATAGAATAGGGGACATCATCCTGAAAACCAACCGGCGCAAAAGCCAGTTTGCTATAAGTGATGAGTTTACCTGTCCCGGTAATTTCAAACCATTCCATGTCACTTGAAAAGCAGGCATGACAATCCGCCCGGGGTGGAAAATATTTTTGGTTGCAACTTTTACAGCGGGATCCCATTACCTGATCACTTTCCAAGTGGTCGATAAAATCGTTGACCTTGGTAGTAGAAGTAAAGCTGACCGTGCCGAATTTTTTGAAGCGGTCATCAATTTCTTTTTTCTTTCCCATTATTCCCTCCCGAGGATGGTGACATTTCCGTATAGACCCACGCCGCCGATGTTGTGGACCAAGGCGATCCGGGGGTCTTTCACCTGGATATCGCCGGCCTCATCCCTGAGCTGCAGGACGATGGTCCGAATCTGGGACCCGCCGGTGGCGCCAATGGGGTGTCCCTTGGAAAGCAGTCCGCCGTCGACGTTAACCGGGATACGCCCCTCTTTGTACGTTTCTTTATTGCGGATTAACTCTGGCCCCTGGCCCGGTTCAGCGAAACCGAGATTCTCGTAGGCCATCATTTCGGCGATGGTAAAGCAGTCGTGCACTTCCGCTACGTCGATATCGGCGGGCGTTACCCCTGCCATTTGATAAGCCTGGTCGGCGGCCTGTTTGGCGGCGGCCAGACCGGTGAAAAGGTCCCGGCCGGCCAGGTTGACGCTGGCCGATGCGGCCCCCAGTCCAAGGATCCAGACCGGTTTTTTACAGAACGCCCTGGCTTTTTCCTCGCTGGCGACGATGATGCAGGAACTCCCGTCGGCGTTGGCGCAGCAATCGCCGACCCGCAGGGGGCTGGAAACCGGTTTGGACATAATGTGGTCCGGGTCGGTGAACATGTCGGCCGTCACCGGTTTTCGGTAAACGGCCCGATCGTTGATCTGCCCGTAAGTGGCGGCCTTGACCCGGATCAGGGCCAGGTCGTCCAAGGTGGTGCCGTACCGGTCCATGTGGGCCTGGGCATGCATGGCGTAATAGGCCGGCATCATGGTTCCGAAGGGGCTTTCCCATTGAATATCGGCGCCTCGCCCCATCCGTTCCTGGGACTCGGAGGATGAGATCTCGGACATTTTCTGGAATCCGAGCACGGCGATGACGTCGTGAAGCCCCGATTTGACCAGGGAATAGGCCAGCCGCAATCCCATGCTCGATGACGAGCAAAGACTTTCCACATAAAAAGTGGGTTGCGGATTCAAGCCGAGATACTCGGCAAACACACCGGCCGGAGAGCGCTGTTTATCATACTCCGGTGCCGAACAAACTACCGAAGCGCCGATATCTTTACTGGTAATGCCGGCATCGGTGACGGCCTCCTTGAATCCCTCGAAGACCAGTTCCCGGATCGCGCCGGGATAACTCCGCACAAACCGACTCTGTCCCACGCCGATAATGGCGACTTTTCCCATAATTCCTCCTGGTTTATAAATTACTTTTTCTCGTTAACGGAACCTTAAATATCCTGGATAAAGTGCTTAACTTATTGAAAACATATTATATTTACGAATGATTGATACCATAACCAAATTGAATGTTTAAGAAATTCTATCGATTTTAATAGAAATCCAGAGCGAAGCCGTCTTCGCCTTAAGGCTACGCCGCTCAGAAGCGATACTACAAATCGTCAATCGTCGATTTGGTTCTGGCTTCGCCGGGTTGGGATCATATGTATTGTCCCCCATCCACCTTGATTACTTCGCCGGTGATATGACGGGCCTTGTCGGACGCAAGAAAGGTGACGAGGTTCGCCAGATCTTCCGGCTGGCCGACCCTTTTCATGACGATTTCAGCCATTGCCATATCGATGATTTTATCCCGGGCATCGGATTCCTTGAGCATGGCTGTTTCGATCAGGCCCGGGGCGGCGGCATTGACATTCACGCCAAAAGCGCCCAGCTCCTTGGCCACGGCCTTGGTATACCCGATGATGCCGGCCTTGGAGGCCGAGTAATTGGTTTGGCCGAATTTGCCCCGCAGACCGTTGATCGACGTGATATTAATGATTTTACCGTATTTTTGATCCTTTAATAAAGGCGCCACGTGGCGGGTGAAATTAAAATACCCTTTCAGATTAACCTCCAATACCCGGTCCCACTGGTCCTCACTCATTTTCCAGCAGACACCGTCCCAGTTCATCCCGGCGTTGTTTACCAAAATATCGACACGGCCGAATGCATCCAAAGCCTGGCTAACCACGTCCTCGGCCTCGGAAAAAGACGAAATATCGCATTTTACCGCCAAGGCCTTACGTCCCATGTCCCGAATCTGTTGGGCGTATTGCTCACCCTCATCGGCGTGTTTGCGATACGTGAGGCATACGTTGGCTCCTTCCGCGGCCAGCTCCAGAGCGATGGCCGCGCCAATCCCCTGGGAACCGCCGGTAACAATGGCGTTTTTACCTTCCAATAGCATCTGACACTCCTGTATGTTTGTGTGGATGAGAAATAAATTGAGACCTTTGAAAAACGCCCCCTTTCGCCCAATTTCGGCGTCAGACTCAAAATTTAATCCTCAAAATATGCTATATATTCCTGCGGTTAAATTTTTCGCCTTTCTTGAACTTGAACGAAATTGAACATTTTTCAAAG
>JAOZUU010000088.1 GCA_029938515.1 Desulfobacterales bacterium
ATATTTTCCTGCTTTAAAAAATTATCGGCATACTCGAGATCAGCCCGGGCCTTGGCGATGTCCTCTATCTTTTCCGAACTTCCCCCCTCCATGGAGGCCACAACATAAACCGTTGCCTGAAAAACCTTGGCGAAATCCCTGGCCAGGGCCAAAGCCGCCTGGGCCGACTTGGAACCATTATATCCCACTAAAAATTTCATCCGACCCCTCTTTTACCGTAAAGATTGTTACCAATGACCCGTATTTTATAACCAGATAAAATCTTTATAATTCAGTAAGGATTGGTGCCGTTAGCGACCTTGCCTGGAAAAACATAAATACAGGTTACGTATTCCTTGATTTAATGGAACACGTAACCTGCAATGAATTCCGTCAAGTAATTAGCATCTGGTCGATCTAAAAGGGGTCGACCAAAGACCATCGCCGCGAGCTAATTAAGGAAACGTTGCCTTGAATGTCGCTACTTTAACCATGTCGCCGGCATTAAAAACAGCGGCGCCCTCCTTGACGCTGACCGGAATCTCATAATTGGGTATTCCGGTCCACCATTTTTCAAGTGCGGCCCAGGCATTGGTGCCCTCGGCTTTGAGCTTGAAACCACCGGTGACCAACAGGCTTAAAAGGGACTGCCGGACATCAAAATGGGCATGCACATTTACCTGGTTGGTTTTTCCGGCTGGTATCCATTGGGCGGCGTTGGTGCTGACCATGTTGAGATCGAACTCCTCAAAGGCCACGGCAAACTTGAGATTTTCCATCAACACCGGAAAAGTATTGGGATTTTCCACATTAAAGGTAAAAGCCAGGTCCAGGGGCGCGCCCACGTTATCCGGTTTTCCCTTGGTGGGTTTTACCTTGTTGCTAAAATACCAATACCCGAAGGCATGGGCAACTTCCATGGAATCCAGGGTCACCACCGGTGTTTTAAAATTTTTTGCGGTGGGTTTTGCCTGCATTCCGGCACAGCCCGAAAGAAACACGGCAACAACAAAAACACATAGAATCATTAACAATACATTCTTTTTTCGCATTTTTCCCCCTAACGATTTAAAAGGGTTAAGCAAGCCATCTTTTTCTTCGCTTGTAGTGTTTTACATCTCGAAAACTTTTCCTCCCCCCAAAATCGGTCATACCCAGATAAAAATCCTTGATATCCGGGTTATCTTTAAGCTTTTCAGAAGTGTCATCCATAACAATACGTCCATTTTCCAGCACATATGCATGGGGTGCAAGGTTTAAAGCCAGTTTGGCATTCTGCTCCACCAGAAGAATCGAAATCTTTTCTTCCTTATTGAGCTGGGTAATAATATTAAAAATTTCATGGATAAGAAGTGGAGCCAGACCCATGGAAGGCTCATCTAAAAGAATCAGTTTCGGACTTGTCATCAAAGCACGGCCGACAACCGTCATCTGTTGCTCACCACCACTTATAAAACCGGCGATCTCACTGCGCTTTTCCTTTAATCTGGGGAAATAGTTATAAACCATTTCCAGACCGTCCTTTATGGATCTTCCATACTTTTTCATATGAGCGCCTACTTTAAGATTCTCCTCCACGGTCAGGTGCTCAAACACCCTCCGCCCTTCAATAACCTGGACAATGCCCTTTTTTGCTATCTTTTCAGCACCCAGCTTATCTATGCGCTCTCCCATGAACTCAATCGACCCGTCGGTAACCTCACCATCTTCGTGTTTTAAAAGGCCGGATATCGCCTTTAAAGTCGTACTCTTTCCGGCTCCGTTTGCACCTAAAAGCGCTACAACGCCGCCTTCAGGAACTTCGATGGAAACACCTTTAATTACCAGGATGACCTCATGATATTTTACTTCAATATTATTGATCTTTAAGATCATATTATCGTTTGACAAAGCTTTAAGACCTCCTTGAGGGTTGAAAAAATATTACCAACCGAGCCACTCATTCGCCCATTTATCAGGCCATTCTTTTTTCAGATCTACCTCATCAATCAGCGTGAATTTCCCGCTTTTATACTCGTAGATCTTTGCTTCGCTTTGCGACCTGTGATCAGTAGCGGTAAATGTAGCCGGGGCAATGCCAAGGCCTATTTCATAGCCCTTCATGGTCTCAAAACCATTTTTAAGAATACTCGGGCCTGATAGATCTCCGACCTTATCCGCCCTTTTTAAGGCTTCAGCAAGTCCTAACGCACTTGCCCATCCCTGAACCGTATGGACAGTCCGTTTTTCCAAAGGAATACCCGGGTTGTATTTTTTAGCATATTCAACAACCTTGTCCATCAATGGAACATCTAGACCGAAAAATGCCCACGGGGCACATCCGATGGCACCCTCAGCAGCCTTACCTGCCAGTTTGGGAAGATTCTCATCGAAGCCCCAGCACTTAATAAGATTATCTGCACCAAGTTCGAGCGCATAAGAATCCCGCAACGTAGCTGCAACGGACATAACGGTGTTTGTGTGCAAAAGAACATCCGGCTTAAATTCTTTTAATGTCAAAATCTGGCTCTTTACATCGATAGCGAAAAGAGACACGTCCTGATCCGGACCAATTTCAAATCCGAGCATCTTTGCCTGATCCTTTGCTGCTTTTATGGATGCACTGCTAAAAGGTGAAGCAAACATGTAACACATGGCGATCCGGGGTTTACGTTTATTATAATCCGGTTTGGTAGGCCATTTTTTTCTGTACCATGCTGTAATAAGTCCACGGGACTGCGTAGAATAGTCTGTAGCAAAAAAGAGGTTATAGGGTGTTTTTTCAGGTTTGCATAAATGGCCTGAATAGGAAGCTGACACATATGGTATTTTGTCTCTGGCAACCGTAGGTGCCAGGGCTTCAGTGTCTCCCGTTCCCCAGCCTAAAATGGCTACACATTTCAGTCTTTTAAACAAGTTATATTTTGTCAATGCTTCGGGAATACGATAACCATAATCAAACTGGTACAGCTTAATTTTTTTACCGTTAATTCCGCCTGTATCATTTATGTAATGGATAGCTTCAGCAATACCCAATGCATAGTCCTTGCCTACGTCGGAGGTTGCACCGGTCATATCATTGAGCGATCCGACTCTAATGTCTGCTGCTCCTGCCATGGAAGAGAATCCCATGATAAGAATCACCGCAAACATAAATGTAAGAAACTTTGACCATATACTTCTGTTAAACATAATTTCTCCTCCTTTTTTAAGAGAGTGTTTTTGCCAAAGGGTTTTTGCCAGATTTAAAAAATATCACCTCCTTTAATTAATATGAAAATGGCCACAGGTTAAAATAATTCTTAATCTGCCACCATCGGTAAGCGATGCCGTTTGGTTCAAATATCATAAAAGCACATATAGCCAGACCAAAGGCAGCCTCTTTAATAAATAAAAAGTCCATTAAAAGCTTGGGAAACGTATCTGCAAGAGGCATTACCGCAAGCTGCAAACCTTCCATAATTAATACCATAAATAACGAACCAAAGATGGCTCCATGAATAGAACCTGCCCCTCCGATGAGAATCACACCTACAAGCCATAGGGACCAGAACCAGGGAAAATGATCCGGGCTGATGGCTGCCAGGTTGCTTATCCAGAATGCACCGGCAATTCCACCGATAGATCCGGCTACAAAAAAAGCTAAAAGCTTGTATTTGAAAACATTAATACCCATTACTTCGGCAGAAATATCATTATCCCTGATAGCCACCCAGGCCCTGCCGACTTTTGAACGTAGAAGGTTTGCCATGACAATAGTACATAAAATCACTAAAAAAAGCATCATAAAATAAACTTTAAGATCGCTGTCAATCACCCATGGACCGAGTTTAATGGTACCAGGCGGCAGAGAAAAGGCCTGGCCCCGGCCGCCGATCTGGCTGACATACTGTGTCAGGATTAGGTCTACAGTAATAAACTGGGCGGCCATGGTTGTTAAAATAAGGTAAAAGCCCTTTACTCTGGCGGAAGGAAGTCCGAACAAAACGCTCCATATGCCTGCTGTAAATGCTGCAATGATAATACTGATGGGATAAGCCAGGCCCAAATCTAAAATAATTTTAGGCCATGGAAATTCAAGAATAAGCAGGGTGCTGGTATATGCGCCCACAGCAACAAATGCTGCATGACCCAAGGTGATCTGCCCGCAAAAACCTATGAGAAGCTGCACTCCCAATGCCCCAAGGATTGTATAGCCTATCAGGTTGCATACGCTTAGAATGTAAGAATCTGCAAAAAAAGGAATGACAAAAAAGAGAATCAGAGCAAGAAAGATCATCTTGCCCTTGATGAACTTCGTCTGCCACCAGGCATGATCCTCAACATAGTTTTGATGGTAATTACCACAGGGAAGCCATGTTGTTGACATAAAGTTACTCCGTTTTTTTGTTACGCGTTACAAGTTACGGGTTCAACTATACTCGTTCTATCCGCTCCCAGCCCCAGAGTCCGTGAGGCCTAAAAAATAGGAAAATGACCATGAAAACAAAAGGGGCGATTTCTTTTACAGCACCTGGAAAGTACCTGTCCAGGTAAGCCCCGCATAAATTTTGTAATATTCCAATACTAATTCCGCCGACAATAGCACCGGGTATGGAATTAAGTCCCCCCAGAACCACTGCAGGCAAAACCAGCAGGCCCAAATAACCAACCGATATGTTAAGACCGTTAATGTTCCCCAGGAGGGTTCCTCCCACACCGGCAGCCATAAATGCAATGGCCCATGCCATCGCATAAACAAATCTGGCACTGACACCCAGGGATAAGGCCGCCATCTCATCATCAGCCGTGGCCTGCATGGCAAGGCCCCAGCGTGTATATTTGAAGAAAGAAACAAAAATAGCGAGCAACACGATAGCCGCTACAAAGCTCCACAGATAGACCCTCCCGATAACAAGCGGCCCGAAATGAATCGGATCAATTGAGAAAACGGGCGGAGTAAATACTTGTGTGTCTGTACCCCATATTAATTCCACGATCCCTTTAAAGAAAAATGAAAGTCCCACAGTAACCATGATGACCGTCAGAACAGGTTCCCCGATGAGCTTGTCTAAAAAAATCCTTTCCGTAAGAATACCCAGGACAAATCCAATTATAAGGGAAAATAAAAGAGAAAGGAGAAAGGGTACACCCATGGAATAAAAACTTAAGGAAACATAGGCACCAATGAGAGTCATTTCACCCATGGCAAGGTTCAATACGCCTGAGCACTTATATATCAGTACCCATCCAAGGGCAACGAGGGCATAAATACTCCCTACCATAATGCCTGTAACTATGGTCATTAAAAAAAGATCCATTAAGATTTCTCCTTTTTAATCTATTGCCTTCTTGATCTTCATATCGGTCTTGATATTGACCTCGCGGCCATCTTCATATTTAATCGTAGTATCGATATGCACCATATCCGCATCAGAATATAGAGCATCGAGTATGTCTTCATACCGTTTTTCAACAAATTTTCTGCGCAATTTCCGTGTCCGTGTCAGTTCATCATCATCCGCATCAAGCTCTTTGTAAAGGTTTGTAAACTTTGCGACCTTGGCTGCATCCGGTAAATCCTTATTCGCCTGGCGGATTTGTTTCTCAATCAAATCGTAAACTTCCGGCTTTTGAGAAAGTTCCGTGTAGCTTGTGTAATTTAATTTTTTTTCATCCGCCCACTTGCCGACCACCGCGTAATCGATGCAAAGAACAGCCGTTATATAATCCTTTTCATTCCCGATCACCCAGGAATCTTTCACATATGGGCTGAATTTTAACCGTGTTTCCAGGTACTGGGGAGCAAAAGGCTTGCCGTCTCTTAATGTAAAAACATCCTTTGTTCGGTCGAAAACAACAAGGTGGCCGTCGTCATCAATAAACCCCCTGTCATCCGAATATAGCCAGCCATCCTTGAGTGCGCTTTCCGTTGCTTCGGGATTTTTATAATAGCCTAAAAAGACAGATGAACCTTTTGTTATAATTTCACCATCTTCTGTAATTTTTATTTCCATGCCGGGGATTGGATGTCCAACAGTGTCAAACTTGATATCACCGCTTCGATGGACCACTGAAATTCCGGCAACCTCAGTCTGCCCGTAAATCTGTTTAAGGTTCACGCCCAGGGCATGGAAAAACCTAAAATGGTCAGGCCCCATGGCCGCACCACCTGTATAGGCGTTGCGCACGTTGGCAAGACCGAGATGGTCTTTTAATTTTTTTTGAACAGTGATGTAGGCAAACCATTCGAAGAGCCTCCAATAAAAAGGAACCGGCTTTTTGTCAAATTTCAAATTAGCCACATGATATCCGATTTTTGTCGAAAGCTCATAAAGTTTGCGTTTGATCCATGTTGCATCAAGATGTTTGACTTGAACCCTTCTTGTCATCTCTTCATACATCCGGGGCGGGGCAAACATCACATGGGGACCGATCTCCCGGATATTCTCCTGGGCAGTTTCCGGCGCTTCGGGAAAATTGATGGTATAACCGATCTGAAGACCGCATGAAATCGACATCATCTGTTCACCGATCCAGGCAAAAGGAAGGTACGAAACATAATCGTCCGTATCAAGGCATGGATCTACATCCATAAGGTGCTTTCCCATGGTCAACATGTTATTATGGGACAAAAGGGCACCCTTTGGCAAAGACGTGGTCCCTGAGGTGTAAAAAAGGAGGGCCACTTCGTCGCCATGCCCCTTGTGAACCAACTCTTTAAAAAGGTCTGGCTCTTTTTTATCCAGTTCCCGGCCTAACTCCTTAACCTCCTTAAGGCTGATCAGGTAATCCTGATCATAATTTCTCATCCCTTTGGGATCATCCCATATGATCTTTTCCAGTTTGAAGCATTCATGAAAAATGGACATACCCTTGTCCACCTCTTCCTGGCCTTCGCCAAAAAGAAACCTGGTATCTGAATGGTCAATAATATATTTGACTTCATCGACAAGACAGTCCTGAAAGAGCCATACCCCCACTCCCCGCGCACAGAGCGTGGCCATCTCCGCCCAGAGGCCCTCAGGACGGTTATCGCCGATCATTGAAACCTTGTCCCCTTCTTTAAGACCAAGGCTGATCAATCCTAAAGAAATGTATTTAACATTATCAAAGTAATCATACCAGGTAACAGGGCGCCAGATCCCGAACTCTTTCTCCCGCATGGCAACCCTGCCCTTGCCGTACCTTTTTGCCTGTTCAAAGAATAGTTTTGGAATCGTTAGTTCTTTTGTAATGTCCATTCATTTTCCTTAGTTTTTTAGCTGTTTTATCCCCTTGTAGAATATAAATCTTCTTCACCCAGGTATGCCTTAATCACTTCAGGATTGTTCTGGACTTCCTCAGGTGTACCGTCTAGAATCATATTGCCGAAGTTAAGCACAAATATTTTATCTGAAAGATCCATCACAACACCCATATCATGTTCAACCAGGATACATGTTAACTTCCAGCGCTTCTCTTCATTTACATCCAGAATAAACCTGGCCATGTCTTCGACCTCTTCCAGATTAAGGCCGGCAAGGGGTTCATCAAGGATTAAAATTTCAGGCCCCAGAGCAAGTGCCCGGCCAAGTTCGACCCTTTTTTGAAGACCGTAAGGGAGCATTCCAACCGGTTTGTTCCTGATGGATTCAATCTCTAAAAGATCAATGATTTCTTCCTCGATAAAAGTCCTGTGCTCTATTTCTTCCTTTGCGGATTTCCCCAAATAGAGTGAGCCGCTGAGAATACCCGATTTATAGTGAATATGACGACCAAGACGGATATTATCCAGCACCGTCATACCGCCAAAGACTTCAACTTTCTGGAACGTCCTGGCTAATCCCAGCTTGGCTCTCACATACGGCTTAAGATGGTTTATTTTTTGCCCCTTAAAAAAAACTCCTCCCTTTTGCGGGTGATAAAGACCGTTGATAACATTCATCATCACCGTCTTGCCTGCCCCGTTAGGCCCGATAATAGAATGGATTTGCCCTTTTCTGACTTTCAGGCTTATTCCGTTAAGGGCTTTAACCTTTCCAAAAGACATGTGGACATCCTCAAGCTCCAGCAGGATACCATTTTTATTTTGCTCATTTGCCGCGACCAATATAAAGGCCTCCTTCTTTTTGTGACTGTTTCTTTTTATGGATTTTGCTTTAAAATATGAACACTACTTATTTTTTGAGATATTGTCTAATTGTGAAATTATAGCTACAATGTGTCTTTTATTTGGTCACGATAATAAATACCTTTATGCAGGAAATGTCAAGTTGATAAAATAGTTGGTAATTAGTGGCTTTGCCCCACTATTTCTCGATGGCCGACAGATAGGTGCGCAAATTCACCTTTTTATTTTTAATGCCGAGCTTGCGTCGAATGTTGTAGCGATGAAACATCACCGTATTCTTGGAGATCAACAGCAGATCAGCCATTTCCTTGTTGGTCTTGCCCTCCTTGACCAGATTGGCGATGCGGATCTCCATGGGGGTAAAATGGGTAAATTGCGCGAAAAGGTTGCGGGTAAACGGCGAGACAATGTTATTCAGGTTCGTTTCCAGCACATGAACCAGCGTGTTCTGGCGGGTGGAAAGCCGGCCGGTTTTCAACCCTTCCAGATATGGGTTCACCAGCTCCTTGATATTGGATATCACCTTTTCCTCCATCTCGTGTTTATCGGCTTCGCGCTGTTTCAGCAGTACTTTCAGGGCGATATTAACATTTTTCAGGTGATCGGATTGGGCCTTGAGATCATTTTTATGCTTGCGCAGCGCCATTTCCACCCGTTTGCGCTCCTCGATCTCCTTCCCGAGATGCAGGTTGGTGACTTCGAGTTCGATGGTTCGCTCCTGAACGAGATC